>JABSOG010000063.1 GCA_013216025.1 Algicola sp.
TGATGGCTTGCTCGAAGCTTACCCGTTTGACCTGTGCAAGTTGGCCTTTTAACAGTTCGTTCGCACGGTCTTGGATCCAGCCAGTAACATCGGTATCAGCCGGGCCGCCGTCAGCTCCGTTATACTTCAACCCACCGTCTTCTGGCGGATTGTGTGAAGGGGTGATCACCACGCCATCAGACAAGTAATCTGGATTATTACGATTGTGCAGCAATATAGCGTGTGAGATCACAGGCGTTGGCGTGTATCCCCTGTCCTGCTGCACCACAATATTAATGTCGTTGGCAACAAACACCTCAACTACCGAGCAAAACGCAGGCTCAGATAATGCGTGGGTGTCCATGCCCAAAAACAACGGGCCTTTAATGCCCTTGTTCTGGCGGTGTTCACAAATCGCCTGTGCGATGGCCAACAAGTGAAACTCGTTAAAGCTGCGCGTTTGAGACGACCCCCGGTGGCCACTGGTGCCAAAGCTGACTTTTTGTTCAGGATTGACTGCGACATCAGGTTTTAACAGATAATAATCGGCAATCAGACGAGGAATATTGGTCAGATAACTTTGCGGGGCCGTTTGACCGGCCAACGGGTGTACATTCATACTTTTTCGTCCTAAGCGGGTTATCGTACTGAAAAATAAACGCCCTACAGCAAGCTGCGGGAACGACAGGTTTTTTCCATGTCCTTTGGCCACTTTTCTCCATGACCTTTGGCCACAAAGTGGCCCTTATAAAGATGCGCAGCAGATTTATTAAAGCTTGTCAGTCAAAATAAGCACATCGGTTTCATCATAACCGAGCTGATTGGCCACTTCTGCAAGCATCCATTTTTTACGGTGAGTATTAGAATTGGTCAATACCCAATAACCGGTTTCGCCAATTTCTTTGGGGTTAGTGCTGCTGCCAGACTCCATCAATTCTTCTTTTGACTTGGCAAAATACAGTCTGTCGCGGCCTTTTATCCCCAGTACGCACTCAAAACGCTCTTGGTAAGCTTTATGCAAAGCATTGAGAATATATAAAAAGCGGCCCACCACTGTCGGCTGTTCTTCAAGTTCATTCAACTCTAGCTCATCCACTGCCACCGCTTTTTCTTCTGGCTCTGGCACATGCAAAGGTTCGAACCCCAACAGACGACGCAAAATATCCGATGCGTCTTCGCCTATCCGTTCTGTCTTGCCAGCGATGAACTGGTATAACTCATCATCTACTTTGATAATTTTCATTGTTCGCCCTATTTGGTGCCCGTTATTTTGTGCCCACTATTCGATTGACCTGATGCAATAGCACAAGGGCGCAAAAAACAAATTTGGTCGCTATTATACAAAGTTGTCTTTGTACAACTCAATCGCAATCATTGATTTATCGACCTGTCCGGTGCAAAATTCAGCAAAATTGTTTAACGGAATTCAAAATGTCGCTTCATTACGTGTTTAAAGAGCAGTCCCAGGACCAAACACATGTTCAGCACAGCCCAGTTGTTTTGTTACATGGCTTATTTGGTAGCCTCGAAAACCTCAATGCCATATTCAAATCATTACAGCCTTGCTGTGATGTGATTGCCATCGATTTACCCAATCATGGGCGCTCGAAGCATGTCGATACGGTCAGTTATGTGCAAATGAGTGAGGCGGTAAGTGAGTTAATGGCAGAGCTAGGCATCGACAAATTCTCGATAGTCGGCCATTCGATGGGTGGCAAAGTGGCCATGCAACTGGCCCTGAGCAAACCTCAATGTATCGATAAATTAGTGATAGCCGACATCGCCCCTGTGGCCTATACACCCAAACATAATGAAGTACTTGAAGCGCTCAAAGCACTGGATTTGAGCAGCGTAAACAATAGAAAAGCAGCCGATATTTTATTGCAACCGGTTATCCCTGAGTTGGGCGTACGTAACTTTATCCTTAAATCATTGATAAAAACCGACAACAATATGGCTTGGCGATTTAATTTGCAGGGTATTATCGACAATTATGCCAACCTAAATCTTGCACCGATTAGCGATGGGGCTTACCCCGGACCTGCGTTATTTATCAAAGGTGAGAATTCCGATTATATTGAGGCTCAACACCGCCCGGCTATTGTGCGATTATTCCCCAACAGCAAAGCCCATGTCATAGGCAACGCAGGGCATTGGCTGCACGCCGAGAAACCTGAGCAGTTCAATCGAATTGTCCACAGATTTTTATTTGGCTAAACAATTAATTTACAATGAACTTATGGTATACTTTGCGCCGGATTTTTTGCGGGTAATGATAAACGTGATCATAAGACAAAGGGCAGTGGGTTTTGGCAAAACAGCTTAGCAATCTCAACAAAAGAGTAGATAGAACCACGTTTGATTTGTTTGAAACAGACAAGCGCCCGGGGCGACCAAAAACCAACCCATACTCGCGAGAATTGCAGCTTAAGCACAACAAGCGCAACCAACTCAAGCGTGACAAAGCCAATGGCTTGAAGCGGATCGAATTTAAAGTGTCGGGCACATTATATGATGCCTTGAACGAGCAGGCCCGGCAGCAGAGCATTAGCCGCAGCGAGCTAATCGAAAGTATTTTAAACTCTGCGGTCAGTACCGCACAGGTTTAGTCAGATTCAACAAAATATAGGTATAGGTAATCGAATGGCGAGCATAGGCATTTTTTTTGGTAGTGATACTGGCAATACTGAACATGTGGCAAAAATGATCCAAAAGGAATTGGGCAAGAATCTGTGTGATGTACACGACATCGCCAAAAGCTCAAAAGAGCAAATAGCCGAATTCGATTTGTTGTTGTTCGGCATCCCTACCTGGTATTACGGTGAAGCCCAGTGTGACTGGGATGATTTTTTCCCAGAACTAGAAGAAATTGATTTCAACGACAAACTGGTTGCTGTGTTTGGTTGTGGCGACCAAGAAGATTACGCCGAATACTTCCTCGATGCACTGGGCATGGTCCGCGATATCGCCGAAGCAAACGGTGCAATAATGGTTGGCGCGTGGCCAACCGAAGGTTATGAATTTGAAGCGTCAAAAGGCATGGCCGACGAAAACAACTTCATCGGTTTGGGTATAGACGAAGACCGTCAACCAGAATTGACTGACGCCCGTGTTAAACAGTGGTGTAAACAGATTAACGAAGAAATGTGTCTGGCTGAGTTAGCCTGAAGCACTGGTGCCCTTCACGGTTTGAGGGGCTTTCATCACAAACAACTCTTGTCACCACAACAGCTTTGCAAGCCCTTTTTTGTAAAATATTTTGCCTCAAACTGGATTTAATCATTCAACTTGCCCAGCGATGCGCATATAATATCGCATCCAATGAGCTTGTCCCACGAATATAGAGTTGATCACACCCAATGTCAGACAGTAATCAAGAGTTAAAAAATGCCGGTTTGAAAGTGACCCTCCCCCGGATCAAAATTCTCGAAATCCTGCAAAAGCCGCAAAACCAGCACATCAGCGCCGAAGACGTGTATAAAATCTTGCTGTCGCACAACGATGAGATTGGTCTGGCCACGGTTTATCGGGTACTCAACCAGTTTGATGATGCAGGCATTGTCACCCGCCACCACTTTGAAGGTGGCAAGTCGGTATTTGAATTGACCGGCAAACATCACCACGACCACCTGGTCTGCCTTAACTGCGGCAAAGTGATTGAGTTTGAAAATGAAGTCATTGAACAAATGCAGCATAAAATCGCCACCGAAAACGGCCTCACCCTAACCCACCACAGCCTCTATCTTTACGGCGAGTGTGAAGACAAAGCAGCCTGCGAGCAACACCGCAACGGTTAATCTTGGGCTAAATCCTCAATATTCCCGGGCTGAACCCTTTCAGCCCTGACACCAACCCCCTTTGGCTTGACCAATCAGCACCAAGATGAAATATCCGGCAAGTTTTGCTATACTACCCGCCACAAAAATAATTCACCCAAAAGTTAGAGGTATATAGATGAAGAAGTTGACGGCATTGGTGCTGACAGGTTTGTTGGCATCCTGTTCAAACACCACATCAGATCAATCCAATACGACTGCGTCCCAGCAAAATCAAAGCAATCCAGTCCACAAAGTCAATTATCCAGCCACCCGAACCGGCGATGTCGTTGACACTTACAGTGGTATTGAGGTTGCTGACCCTTACCGCTGGCTCGAAGATGATTTAAGCGATGAAACCAGTGCCTGGGTTAAAGCCCAAAACAATGTTACCTTCGATTACCTCAGTAAAATACCCTATCGTGATAAACTCAAAGCTCGCCTGACCACCTTGTGGAATTATGAAAAATTTGGCTCTCCGTTCACCGAGGGTGACTATAGCTATTTCTATAAAAACGATGGCATTCAAAATCAGTGGCCTGTTTATCGCCAGAAAGACGGCGGTGAGGCTGAGCTTTTCCTCGACCCCAACACATTCAGCGAAGATGGCACCACCTCGATGTCGACTTTGAGCTTTTCAAAAGACGGCTCTATCGCCGCCTACGCCATATCGACAGGTGGCAGTGACTGGCGTCAGATTTACATTATTGACACCAACACCAAAGAAGTCCTTGAAGATGCCTTGATCGACGTAAAATTCTCGGGCATTGATTGGCGTGGTAACGACGGCTTTTATTACTCCAGCTACGACAAACCCAAGGGCAGCGAATTGTCGGCCAAAACCGACCAACACAAGCTGTATTATCACAAACTGGGTCAATCACAAACGCAAGACGAATTGATTTTTGGCGGCACCGCTGAGCAAAAGCGCCGCTATGTTTGGAGCACAGTCACCAAAGACGAGCGCTATTTGTTGATCTCTGGTTCGATCTCGACCTCTGGTAATAACTTGTATATTAAAGACCTGAGCAAAGCCAACAGTCCGCTTGTCACCATTATGGACGATACCGATTCAGACACTCAGCTGTTAGCCAGTAAAGGCAGCAAACTTTATTTGGTGACCGACCGCAACGCCCCCAACAAAAAAGTCGTCACGGTAGATGCAGCCAACCCAACACCTGACAACTGGGTTGATTTTATTCCCCAAACCAAAAATGTGCTGTCGGCTTCAACCGGTGCTGGATACATCTTCACCAAATATATGGTTGATGCGATGTCGAAGCTTGAGCAGTACGATTATGACGGCAAAAAAATCAGAACCATCGAGTTGCCGGGTATCGGTTCGTCAAGTAGCATATCTGGCAAGCGCAAAGACAAAACCCTGTACTATTCGTTTGCCAACTACAAAACCCCCAGAAACATTTACTCGTTTAACCCGGCCAGCGGCGATTCATCGATTTTTCGTAAATCAGGTGCCCAGTTTGATAGTGACAAGTACGAATCTAACCAAATCTTTTATCGTTCAAAAGACGGCACCAAGGTGCCCATGATCATCACCCACAAAAAAGGCCTTAAGCTCGACGGCAAAAACCCCACCATTTTGTACGGTTACGGCGGCTTTAACGTCAGCCTGACACCAAGTTTCAGCATCACTAAGGCCGTATGGCTAGAACAGGGCGGTGTTTACGCCGTGCCAAACATCCGTGGCGGTGGTGAGTATGGAAAAACCTGGCACAAAGCAGGCATAAAAATGCAAAAGCAAAACGTTTTTGATGACTTTATTGCCGCTGCCGAATACCTGATTGACAGCAAATACACCTCAAAAGACTTTTTGGCGATACGTGGCGGTTCAAACGGCGGTTTGTTGGTCGGTGCGGTGATGACTCAACGCCCTGATTTGATGCGCGTAGCACTACCTGCCGTAGGCGTGATGGACATGTTGCGTTATCACACCTTCACCGCAGGCGCAGGCTGGGCGTATGACTATGGTACGGCTGAGCAAAGCAAAGAAATGTTCGAGTATTTGAAAGGTTACTCACCAGTTCACAACGTAAAATCAGGTGTAAGCTACCCTGCAACCATGGTCACCACTGGCGACCACGATGACCGCGTGGTACCGGCGCATTCGTTCAAGTTTGCGGCCGAGTTGCAAAAGAACCAGGCCGGTAACTTGCCAACGTTAATCCGCATTGAAACCAATGCAGGTCACGGTGCAGGCACACCGGCAGCAAAGACCATTGCGCAATACGCCGATATCTACAGCTTTATTCTTTATAATATGGGTATTAAGAACGTTTTGTAGGTAGTAGGTAAGAAGTCTAGCAAGAAGTTAAAACACGAATGGCTCCCAGTGGAGCCATTCGAATAGGTTTACAGCTGATTACTTATCCCAAGTATCCCGCAAACCAATAGTCCGGTTAAACACCAACTGTTCAGGCGTTGAATCGACACTGTCCTTACAGAAATAACCAATCCGCTCAAACTGATAAGCCTGCTCTTTTGGCTGCCGGGTTTGGCACATTGAACAAGCGGTCGTACAGGTGTATTCCCGCGTTTTCGATTGTAACCAGTTAAAGTTACAACCTCCTCTTCGCGGAAGAATAAAAATACCACATGCTCTATAGCATGATGGCAGGACACACATTAATAGTTCCAATCAGACCGAATGGATGAACAAATTGACTTATTTGGCTATATATTGGAAGCCAAACATAGGCAGAGGCGAACCATGACTCTTCGACCGCTGAATAGAGTTGAACCTTAAAAAAATACAACTCCAATTATCAGCAAGCTAAGCAATCTGATTTTCAATCATTAGTGTTGTATCTTGAGAATCAGGGCCACTGTGTTGATAACAACCACAACACAGCTAAAAGGTCAGCCAAAAATAAAGGGTAATGACGACTTATGTGATGGCAATATTTGCCGAACAATTGCTGCCACAGGCAATTGCAAATTGCATTGTAATAATCCATGCGAAATTTTGGCCAGAAATACGATATTTTTGTTATTCAGTTCACATTAATAAAGAAATGTTACTGTTATATTTGCAGTGTAGGTGGCTTATATTGTGTTTACCATCTAGCCTGTAGTAAGAGTTAGAGTGACTTATCTCAATCAACATTAAATCTGGCACTCTAATTGCCTATTAATCTTAATGACAAGCATTAAGATTGAAAATTTCGAGTTACAATGCTAAAGTAGTTAAGGTAAGTGCACAATAACAATTTTGTCAAGAAATTAAAGAAAATATTTTGGCGGCCGATATATGGTTACCAAATGCAAATATGAGGAATAATTATGGAAACTTATACCAGCCGATGCTACATTAAATCTAGTGAAGGGGCTTATGAGTAGCAGTTGTTCGCTAGTGTTTCGAAAAAAGCCTCCTTTAATGGGGGCTTTTTTATAGAGGAGCGACGACAGTGTCGGACAACCAGCCATATTACAAAGATTATTTCAAAGACGTACTGCGTTCAGCTGAATTCATTAACTATTTACTTTTCTTGATGTTTTTCATATTTACACTTTACAACCTGTTTGCCTTAACTTTCTATCTCATTGAGGGTCTTGGGCAAAGCAAAATAATTACTCACTATATCAATAATCTGTCTGCCTATTGGGCTGTGACATTTCTATTTTTGTGTTTATCTATTTTTGAGCCAATAAACAAAAATAAGCACTCCTTATATGGTGCTCGGTTATTCAAGATAACCAGTTTTGTGATAGTGATGACATGGATCGTTCTTTTTATATTTGTGAGTTCGAGTTTTATTGGCACTGACAATTCAATAAACCCGATAATCCTGATGACAGTCACCATTATTGTTGCTGTATCTGGGTGGTTTGTAAATCATCAAATAGCTGCAGACAACAGGCGAAGGGGGCACACTCTAAATTTGTTGCTGCAAACGCGCTTATCATCAGAATTTCAGGAAAACAGTAGGTTTGTATGGGAAACATACCCTAGAGCGCTTTATCCAACCATTCCAGAAGATAATGTGCTGTGTTTCTTTTCACATGACAAAGAAGAGCGAAAAAAGTTAGACGGGTCAAAAATTAAGGCCGTATATGCGCAAATCTATTTGCTTAATTATTACGAATTTCTCGCCTATGGCATTATTTCAAAAAACTTGGATAATGAACTCTTATATCAGACTATAGGCGGGATACTGGAAGGGACTTTGGTAAAATCAAAGTTTATTCTACGTTACAAAATCAAGCAGCAACCTAAAGCCTATGAGCATGTTAAGGCACTACACAAAAAATGGGATAAAAGATTACGCTACGAGGAAAGCAAGCTTCAGTCAAAAAGTCAAAAAGTCAATGATAATAATCATACGCCCGAGACAAAGGATTGAAGGTACAACCAAAGGCCTCTACCCTCCATCGCTGGAGGGTAATCTAAACTTCAACGGAGCCGCAATGCAGATTGCCTTTAGGCAAAAATGAACCGTAACTCAACACCAAGCAGTAAAGAACTTTACCCTCTCAACCTTTACTTATCCCAAGTATCCCGCAACCCAATGGTCCGGTTAAACACCAACTGTTCAGGCGTTGAATCGACACTATCCTTGCAGAAATAACCAATCCGCTCAAACTGATATACCTGCTCTTCTTTAGCATCAGCCAAGTTCTTTTCAAGATAAGCCGTTTTAATCACAACCAATGACTCAGGGTTAATCACGGTGTTGAAGTCTTCTTCAGCTGCCGGGTTTGGCACGTTGAACAAGCGGTCATACAGGCGAACCTCAGCTTCTACATTGTCGGTTGAGCTTACCCAGTGGATAACACCTTTGACCTTTCTGCCGTCCGCAGGGGATTTACCCAGTGTCTCAGGATCGTATGTACAATAAACCGTAGTAACGTTGCCGTCTGCGTCTTTGTCGCAACGCTCGGCTTTGATCACGTAGGCGTTTCTCAGGCGAACTTCTTTGTCGATCACCAAGCGTTTGAACTTTTTGTTGGCTGACTCTTTGAAGTCTTCGGCTTCGATATAGAGTTCACGGCCAAAAGGCAACTCTCGCTTGCCCATTTCTTCGATGTTCGGATGATTCGGCGCTGTCACTATTTCGCTTTCGCCTTCGGGATAGTTCTCAATCACCAATTTGATCGGATCTAAAACGGCCATCGCTCTTGGGGCTTTTTCGTTGAGTTCGTCACGAACGCAAACTTCGAGCATCCCAATCTCAATCATGTTTTCTTGCTTGGTCACGCCCACTCGGCTAATAAACTCAACTATCGCACCCGGCGTAAACCCACGGCGGCGCATACCCGCGAGAGTCGGCATTCTTGGGTCGTTCCAGCCGCTGACCACATTGGTTTCGACCAACAGGGCCAGCTTTCTTTTGCTCATCAGGGTGTATTCAAGGTTCAGACGTGAAAACTCAGTTTGCTCCGGACGGCTTTTCTCGATGGTGATGTTGTCTAATACCCAATCGTACAAACGACGGTTGTCTTGGAATTCAAGCGTACATAAAGAATGGGTGATACCTTCAATCGCATCCGAAATACAGTGGGTGAAATCGTACATCGGGTAGATGCACCATTTGTCGCCGGTCTGGTGGTGATGAATGAATCGAATACGGTAGAGAATGGGGTCACGCATACACATGAATGATGAACTCATGTCGATTTTGGCACGAAGTGAACACTCACCTTCTTTAAACTCGCCATTTCTCATCTTTTCGAACAAAGCGAGGTTTTCTTCTGGCGTGGTGTCACGAGATGGACTTGCTTTGCCCGGCTCTGTTAATGTGCCGCGATATTCACGCATTTGCTCGGCATTCAAAAAGCACACAAAGGCTTTGCCCTTGGTGATCAGTTCAACTGCGTATTGATGTAGCTGGTCAAAATAATTTGACGAATAGCGCACTTCGCCATCCCAGTTAAAGCCTAACCAGTTAACGTCTTGTTGAATCGAATGAACAAAATCGATGTCTTCTTTGGCCGGGTTGGTGTCGTCAAAACGCAAGTTACAAGCACCTTTATAATCTTTGGCAATGCCAAAGTTAAGGCAGATGGCTTTGGCGTGGCCGATGTGCAAGTAGCCGTTCGGCTCAGGTGGAAAACGGGTCTGCACAGATTGATGTTTGCCCGAGTCCAAATCTTTGTCGATTATTTGGCGAATAAAGTTGCTGGGGCGAGTCTCTGTGTCGGTCATTTAGTGTTTTCCTCTGCTATAACTGGCTGCGCAAACGCTGGCTGCGCAAATCGCTGTGATAAAAAACGCGGACCTTTAAAAAATAGCAATAAAGGTGGACCGCATTTTGTCTGACCGAGGATTATAACACTAAGTAATCGAGCGAATATAGCGGTCAAAATCACTTATTTTTGCAAGATGAAGTAAATCATAGATTTGGATTGATTTGGCTGAATATAAAGCAGATTTTAACTTTTAAGTTTGATCACTTTGCTTTTTATCGGCAATGAACAGCCATCGCAAAACTCACAAGAGGCTTTCACTCCCGCCTCTGCAATCTGTTTTGCAGACAGGTCTGAATCAAACACCGCGTGCATCGCGCCCAGCGCAAAACGCCGACCAGAGCCTATTGCCCAAAACTGAGTGAATTCGTTAACTTCCCGGTAATCGCTGATTTCAAACAAGCCGTGTTGGTTAACGATAAGCGCGCTTAATTGATTGGTTTCGACCGGTTGCTCTTCGTTGTCGTCAGAGGTTTCGATGAAGTAGTCTTCTTTCATCTTGTTGTGTAGTTTGAGCAGGGTGTCAAAAATCTCCATGCGATTCGACAATTTGAACAGCTTTTTGTCGTGTTTCATCAGGTGTTCCATGATGTCGTTAATCGCGTTCCAACCCACCATCCCCATCACACTGCCATTAACGCTAAACAGTTTATTGCAGTTTTTATGATACTGCGCCGACACCACAATAGAGCCGAAACTGGTTTGGGTATCACACGAGATGGCCACTTGGCCGTTTTTGATCACGCCACACACAACTGACATTGCTTTTTCCTTTGAGAACAGGGTTTTAGTGTCAACATGGTAGCGGTTTGTTGATAGTGCGGCAAGTTGTCAGAATTGTTCATATTTTATTGCGCCATAACCCTGTCCCTAACCTTGTGTTTCGATTTCATTACACTACTATTAATCATAGATTGTCCACAAATCACCCACCTTTTGGTCAGTTCACTAGGAAAAGAGGAATATGTCATGAATGATACCGCCCAAGAACAGAAAAAGTTGATCATTTCTTATATGCAGCTTAGAAGGTACATTGGTTATCTCGGGTTGGCATTGCCTGTGGTGTTGGCTCTTGTTGCATATTTGAAATTCGACACCCCGATCCAAGGCTCGATTAGTGCTTATTATCATACCGATATGCGTGATGTTTTTGTCGGTATTCTGTTTGTTATCGGTTTTTTTCTGCTGGCTTATAAAGGGCATGACAGCAAAGATGACTATGCCGGAGACGCCGCCTTTGTGTTTGCTGTAGGCATGGCGCTGTTTCCGACAACACCGGAAAAGGTTGGCGTGGTGATCACTGAGGCCGACAAGCTCAGCGGCCTAATACACGGAGTATGTGCTGCTTTGTTTTTTATTACCCTGATTTATTTCTGCCTGCATTTATTCGTCAAAACGAGCTGTGATCCGATGCCAGATAGAAAACGGTTCAGAAATAAAATCTATCGTAGTTGTGGCTGGACCATGACCGTATGCATTGCGCTTATCGGGATTATTTTTTTGTTCGACTCAGTTGAAGCATCAATTGGGCACCTCAACCCGGTGTTTTGGCTCGAAGGTGCGGCGATTCTGGCTTTTGCCTTGTCGTGGTTTACCAAAGGTCAGTCGTTGGCGAGATTAAAGGACTTATAAAGAGGCGAAGCCTATCTATTTTAATACTGATACTCGGTCACTTGCTTAGCCAGATACTGCTGGTCAATCTCGCCTTTGGCGCAACGGCTGAGCAGTGATTTGTCGACTATCCAGCCTTTAACGTTACAAGCGGTTTTTGGCCTTAGGATCAGCGATAAATCGCCAATTCGTGATTCGTACGCTGTTTGTTTGGATCAGCTATTGATTCGGTATTGCGGATAGTTTGGATGTACTGGTGCGGTAAATTGGCTTCTAGTGCGCCAGTAAGCAGGTGAGTTTTGTACCAATGGTATGGTTTTAGATTGTCGTCGGTTAACAAGGCGATATAGATAAGGGCGTCAATGGTGTTATTATTTTGACCGATAACGCTGACTGTATGTTTACTGTAATCAATGCCTAGTCCTTCGGCTTGGTCAAGGTCGGTTATTTCGCTATCAATAATATCAAAAACAACACCGTATACCACTGCTTGCTCATTATTCGTTGCAACAACATTGCCTTTACCAGAACCATCTTTGCCTGCTTTGTTAAAGCTCAACAAGTGACCTTTGAGATGAAACATGCCCATTGACCGGGCACTGGGGCAACGGCTTTGAATGCGCTGTTGTGACATGTTGGAGCCGTAGGCAAAGTAGTACATGGGTGGCCTTTTAGTTTTCTGAGTGGTTTAAAAATAACTCACCCTTTTTATTTAATTCAAAACGGTCAAAATCGTTGGCGAGAAATAAATTCCCTTTATAGTATTCTTTAGCTTCATTTTCGACATCTGCAATTGATGGAGACTCTTCGGTATCATATCCATATCGAGCGCTGAAATGGGTCAGTATAAGGTGTTTTATTGCCCCACTTTGTGCATATTCTCCGACAATTCTGGCGTAACTGTGTTGTGGGCCTTTGCCGACCTTTGCTGCGATGTCTTCGGTGTAGGTGGCTTCGTGGATCACTACATCAGGTTTGACTGTCGCATTGTTGAGCAAAGATGGGGTGTCGTTATCACCAGCCACAAAAATCGCTCGGGGTTGGCGAGGGGCCTGCAAAAAATCTTTGGCTAACAAGGTTAGACCTGTTGGGCTTGTGACATCTTGGCCCTTTTGCAACAACCCCCACAATGGGCCGGGTTTGATACCACTGGCTTTTAGCTTGGGCTGATCCAGACGCTGTTCTATGTTGTTTTCGACAAAATTATAACCGTAACAAGGCACCCGATGGGAAAGCTCAACCGGCTCAACAATAAAGTCATCAAAACACAATGGTTGGAACTGCTGTTCAACGGCAATATAAATCAATTCATAATCGAGCCATAATTGGGTGGTTTGCTGCACGGCTTTGACCATGTCTATCACCCCTTGCGGGGCAACTATGGTCAGCGGAGCCTCCCTACCTGCCATCGATGCACTGGCCAGTATGCCCGGCAAACCATAGCAGTGATCACCATGAATATGGGTGATGAATATGGCCTTTAGGGTGATAACTGAATATTTGGTGCTCAGCAATTGGTGCTGGGTGGCTTCGCCGCAATCAATCATGTACCAGTGCTTTGACATCTTGCCATGCAATGCCAGCCCTGAGACGTTTCTACGCTTGGTAGGCGTGCCCGATGAGGTGCCGAGAAAGGTGAATTCCATTGTGAGATCCTTGGTTAATACGCTATGAATTTAAACCAAAATCAAGGGGTCAGATGTGTTGAAAAGGATATTACTCCTTTAAATTCAGTATATTACGATCAAGGGGTCAGAGACAGATATAAATGTATTAACCAGCCTGTTGCAAGCTGTTGATATTAACCGTGTTTTTATTGTCTCTGGCCCCTTGATTTTAACACTTTGATTTTCATGTGCTTTATTGTATTTCAAGATCTTGATAACTGCTCCTGCGTTATTCTAACTACATACATCCATGTATTAGTCTGACCCGTTGATTCTACTTTACCTTACTAATAGCGCAGACTTTTTCAAGCAACTGCTCAAGCTGCGCGTATTCCTGTGTGCCCAGCTTGCTTTTAATCGAGTCGCTCATCGTGGTGTAAACCTGTTGTTGGCAGGCCAAAAATAGTTTTTCGCCAATGCCAGTTAACAATACATGTTGCGCCCGTGCGTCATAGCGGCAGGTCACCCGCTCTACCAAACCTCTTTTTTCGAGTTTGTTAAGCATCAAGCTGGCCGAGGACTTTTTCACTTGCATATCTGCCGCTAGTGCCGACAAATGGGTGCTGTCATCATGCTTGGTGTCTGCGGGGTCTGGCTCGGTACTTTGTGCGATGTAAATGCACATCAGGTAATCAAATTCGTTTTGACTCAAGCTGTTTTGGCTCAAGCTGTGTTGTTTGTCTTTAAAGGTCTGCTCCCCCCAAGCTCGGGCAATCATTCTTTGCAATTCAACCAGCGATTTTTCGAGGCTCATTTTGTCACTCAATTCAGGGGCTTAATGTCATCAGAGTATCGTTTTAGACGTTAATGTCAACCGCTATCCAGCAAATATAGTTTGACAAACTAACTAGCTTGCCATTATAGTTAGATTGTCTAACTAACTTAAGGGGTATACGATGACAACAGCACAACATAACTTATGGACAGATGAAATGGCACAATCCTATGACTGCCAATGGGGTGACCATCCAATGCATCATAAGGTAGTTGAATTAACTGAGTTGAAATCGTCAGCCGTGGTACTGGATATCGGTTGTGGTAGCGGAACTGTGGTGCGCGCTGTAGCTGATGCACTAGATAGTGGCAAGGTGATTGGCGTAGACCCTACCCCTAAAATGATTGAATTAGCACGAAAAAAGACTCAAAAGAGCCATGTCGCCATTGAGTTTTATCAAAGCGGTGCTGAAGATTTACCAATAGAAAATCACGCGGTTGATGTTGTGCTGGCAGTCAACAGTTTGCATCATTGGGCTGATGTGAAAACAGGATTAAACGAAGTGCGCCGAGTGCTCACAGTGAAGGGCCGTTTGGTGCTCATCGATGAGCTTTGGGATGAAATGCCAGAATATCAAAAGCCCAAATGCTATGATGCCGAACAAGCTTCCCAGCTTGAGGCTTTTAAATCCACTGAGGTGGTCATGGCGGCACTCAACGACCGAGGGTTTCAATCAATCACCAAGCGGATCTATCGGGCACAAGATGTAGCGGTGTCGGTGATCACTGCTTTTGTTGATTAAAGGTGGTGCAGTAAAACGCCACTAACCACCAAATAATCCCAGCAATACCACACCCGCGACCACCAAGGATGAGGCCACAATGCGCTTGGCGGCAAAGCCTTCTTTCATCGCCACAGCACCGATAATTGCGGCGAAAATAATGCTGGTTTCGCGCACCGCTGCGACTGGGGCCATGGGCACTCTCGACATTGCCCACAGGGCTGCAACATAGGCTGAGATAGATAAAACGCCTGCGCTTAAGGCGCCTTTGTAATTGGATTTGCTGTAGGGAATGATGTCCCCCGGTTTTTTGGCCATGATAAAGATCAGCGTGAATGCGCCAGTCAGTACTTCGAGCCAGCCGGAGTAAACCAAAAAGTTGCCCGCAACCCTAACGCCCAAACCACTAGTCAAGGTATATCCGGCAATGCACAAGCCGGTGCCGATGGCGAATAACAAGGGTTTTGCTTGATGCTTTTTGTCACCACCAAAGGCTAGCGACAATACACCCAGACAAATCAGTAAAGTGCCCAGCAACTGCCAGTTGTTGAGATATTCTCCGGCAATAAGTGCGCCGAGCGACAACACCACCAGCGGCGCCAAACCACGAGAAATGGGATAAACCTGCGAAAAATCACCAAATTTGTAAGCGTTAAGCAAGCAGTAAAAATAAACAAAATGGATAATTGTTGCAATAAGTAAATAAGGCACCGCAGCCAAGTCAATCATCGGTTGTGTGGTGATCACAATCAAACCATAAACTAACCCGACAAAGCGAATATACCCCAGTGTCAGTAGCTTCTCACCACTATTTTTTATCATGCTGTTCCAGATGGCGTGAAACAACGCAGCGACCAATACGACCAAATATTCCAAGAGCTGTCCTTTTTTTAAAACGCGGCCTAAGCAGATTTATTTAGAAGATTGAGCACTGCGTCCGGGTGGTGAAATATTCGAGTATTTTCATACCTTTGTAGGAATTACCTTTGGCATTGAGCTTTGGGCTCCAAACCGCGATGCAGTATTTGCCGGGGCGAATCGCAATAATGCCACCACCAACCCCACTTTTGCCGGGTAAACCGACTTTGAATGAGAACTCGCCAGCTTCGTCATAAAAGCCACAGGTTTGCATGATGGCGTTAATTCTCTTTGATGCGCTGACAGTGAGTACTTGCTTATTCGTGAATGGATTAACCCCTTGATAAGCCAAAAACAAGAAGGTTTGTGCCAGCTCGTAACAGTTCATTTCGATGGAACAAAGGTGAAAGTACAGTTCTAAAACGGTGTCGATATCGTTGTAAATATTGCCGTGGGCTTTCATCAGGTTGATGTGGGCGGTGTTGATATAACTGGTTTTTCTTTCTGATTCGGCGACCACGATATTGTAATCAATGGTTTGGTCGTCGGTGATCTCACGAACAAATTCGAGTAGTTGTTGTTTTGGGTCATCAAGTAAGCTGACCAACACATCACACACCACGATGGCACCTGCGTTGATAAATGGATTGCGCGGAATGCCTTTTTCGAGTTCAAGCTGTATCAGCGAATTAAACGGGGTGCCTGATGGTTCAACCCCTACCCGCTGCCACAATTTTCCGCCCACCAGTTTGATGGCCAATACCAGTGACAAGACTTTGGAGATACTTTGAATAGAGAACTTTTCTTGCGAATCACCAACGCCAAAATTGCGGTTATCGACGGTGGTTAAATGAATACCGAATTTGTCGGAGTCAATCCGTTGCAATTCGGGTATATATGAGGCCACTTCGCCAACGTCATCTATCTGTTGGGCTTGGTTGGCCAATTCATTAAAAACGGCCTGATAGTCTGTTGTGTCTGGGATCATGAATTTACCTGATTTGGCGTCTTTATTGAGTATAATCGTCAACCTCGAATCAAGGGATCAGAGACGTTGATTTTAAAAATGCTATCATCCTCTCTGGCCCTTTGATTTTAAGCTATTGATTTATTATAGAAAATCAAGGAATCAAGATCTCTGACCCCTTGGTTCTTTGGTTGTTGATGCAGTTGTTGAAGAAAATATCGGCAAAACTGCTGGCGATGATAACGTCAAACCCGTACTACTGCAACGCCCAAGGGGCATGTTCACGGCTTGAACCACAACCGAAGTTTTCGCGGGTCAGCAATACGCTGGCCCCTTGATAACACGCTTCGTTCAAAAAATCCGGGTTTGGCTGATCATCAGTAATATAACGCCAATCGTAAAACAGTGCATGGCGGCCAATGCGGTCGTCGTTCTTTGCCAAACACATTGAACAACGCGGCATACGCCATTCAAAACCGGCATTTTTGAAGGTGGTGCGCTTGCCAGATCTTTTCGCATAGGGTCTTAGCCATGTCGGTCAACCTCTTTAAGCTATTTTATTGGCAATCGCATCACCAACTTGTGATGTTGAATAGCTTTCGCCGTTTTGGCTGATGTCGCCAGTCACGATACCGTCGTCAATCACCGCTTTTACCGCGCTTTCGATGGCGTTGGCTGCATCATTTTGATTCAAGCTGTAGCGTAACAACAAGGCGGCACTCAAGATTTGGGCAATCGGGTTGGCAATGTTTTGTCCCGCGATATCGGGTGCGCTGCCACCTGCCGGTTCATACATACCAAAGTTGTCTTGGTTTATGCTGGCCGATGGCAACAAACCCATGGAACCGGTGATCATCGCGCATTCGTCTGACAAAATATCGCCAAACAGGTTGTCACACAGCATTACGTCAAACTGAGACGGCTCTTTAACTAACTGCATTGCCGCATTGTCGACATATAAGTGTTCAAGCGTCACTTCGGGATAATCGGCTGACACTTCAATCACCACTTCGCGCCACAAAATGCTGCTGGCCAATACGTTGGATTTATCGATAGAGGTGACTTTTTTGCCTCGCTTCATCGCACTTTCGAAGGCGATTTTGGCAATGCGTTGAATTTCCATGCGGCTGTATTTTTGGGTATCAAATGCCGCCTCTTCGAGTCCTTCGCCACTGCGGCCTTTTTCGCCGAAGTAAATGCCGCCGGTCAATTCGCGAATGACCACGATATCAAAACCTTTGCCGGAGATGTCGGCGCGCAGTGGTGAAGCTGCCGCTAGCGCTGGCAGTAATTTGGCCGGACGCATATTGCAAAACAGGTTGAAATGTTTGCGCAACGGCAGCAACGATCCACGCTCTGGCTGTTGGTCTGGCGGCAGGTCGACCCACTTTGGTCCACCGACCGAGCCGAACAATACGGCATCGCTTTGCTCACACAGCTGCAAAGTTGAAGCTGGCAGTGGATGACCATGGTTATCGATGGCAATGCCACCGACATCGGCATCGGTCATTTTCATTTCAAATCCGAATTTTTGCTGCACTTTGTCCAGTACTTTTAGGGCCTGGGCCATGACTTCTGGCCCAATGCCATCTCCTGGTAAAACTGCGACGTTATAACTTTTCATTCCTACTCTCATTCTAAAATTAACTTATTCAATTAAATGACGGTTTTATATTGCTGACACGGCGTCTTCGGTGTCGATTTGTTTGATGTCTTCGATACGTTTGGCACGATGACACAGGTTTAATACGTGTACATAAGCTCTGACCGATGCTTCGACGATGTTAGTCGCCAAACCGGCACCATGATATGAACGTTCTTTGTATTTGGCAATCACGTTGACCTGACCCAAAGCGTTGGCACCAGTGCCTTTGGCGTCCAGGCTATATTCGATAATGCCGATGGCTTTGTCGGTAATTCGGCCGATGGCACGATAAGCGGCATCAACTGGACCGTTACCCGTCGCGGCTTCAATCACCTGCTTGCCGTCGATCATCAAACCGACAGTCGCACTGGCGACAGATGATGAGTTTGAATGAATGTTAACAAAATCCAACTGGTATTTGCTGCCACTTTGCTCATCCAAGGTCGTGAAGTGCAACAACGCTTCCAGATCGTAATCGTGGACTTTGCCTTTTTGGTCGGCCAATTCCAAGAACTTGGTGTACAGGGCGTCTATGTCATAATCTTCTTTTTTGTAACCCATCACCTCTAAACGGTGCGCAATAACATGGCGACCCGAGCGTGATGTCATATTCATATCGCTCTTGCGAATACCAATGCTTTCGGGTGACATGATTTCATAAGTGTTAGAGGCTTTTAACATACCGTCTTGGTGAATGCCTGAACTGTGGGCAAAAGCGTTTTGGCCGACAATGGCTTTGTTAGGTTGAATCGGCATGTTGCACACTTGGCTGACCAAGCGTGAGGTTCGGTGAATTTCGTCGGTTTTGATTTGGGTGGTTAAATTATAATGATCTTTGCGGGTGTTCAATATCATAGCCACTTCTTCAAGCGCACAGTTACCGGCACGTTCGCCGATACCGTTGATGGTACATTCGATTTGACGTGCACCTTCGGCCACAGCAGCGATACTGTTGGCAACAGCCAAACCCAAATCATTATGGCAATGTACTGACAAGCGCGCTTTATCGATGTTCACCACGTTATTGCGAATGGCCGCGATCATGGCGGCGTAT
>JABSOG010000639.1 GCA_013216025.1 Algicola sp.
TAGAAAGGCCATCGTAAAGACCTCAGTGGTAGACTGTGAACCGCGTTATCCTCACGATTTGGTATTGGATTTTAAAAAACCTACAAGCCATTGTTGACCATATCTTTGATTTTATGCGCCTTTACAAAATGATCTAATTGATGCGTTTGAATCCACCAAGTCGCGGCTTCCATCAGCAACTCGGGGTTATCATTTTTATTGGCGAAGAAAGCATAAAATGACAGGCCGACATTGTCGCCTTTGGTTGCGATCTTTTTGTTACAGACCTCGATGATTTTTGTTCTTAATTCTTTTCTCATTATGACCTCAAAGTTAACCGTAGAGTTAAATTAACTTGATGTTAATCATAAACCCTTAATAAATAAAGCGTTTTTGTTTGCCCCCAATAAAAGCCGGATAATCAATAATAGAATCCTTGTTATTCCCTTTAATCTCAGTAAAATTCGCACAGCAAACTAAAACGAACAATGATTACTGTGTTGGTTTTGCCTATTTGACTAAGATTCTGAGTGATGCACAATCCACTGAATTAACCGTTACACAATCAAGAGACCTGTTTGCCCGTTATGACAATGCTTGGGTTTCTTTAGAAAACGTTGAACAAAAAGTGATGTTTGCCCACTTGTTTTTGAAAAACTCAGCAAAGACATGATGACATTGCCACTAACAGCTGACACCACTCAATTAAACATTATGTTGCCTTCAACAAACCAAGGTCTTATGCAAGGCAGCGATACTTCCACTTGTAATCAGTATGATCAGGTCTGTGCTGGGGATGATATTTATCAGGGTGATGGATATGATGATTTTATGGCATTTACTAATGGCGCTTACTATGGGTACCTGACACCTGAAGAAATAAGAGAAATTCAAAAAGCGGAGCAACTTCAGTGCAGCGTACATAGGGACTGCATAATTTCCTGGGACGATAATGATTATGACGAAAGGTGTCTGACTGTTACCTACCCCCTTATACAATACAATTATAACTGGCTTATATTGTTACGATCCAAGTACCACACCCTAAACGCCAGATTAAAGGGCCGTACCGCACCTACTCATTGGAACACAATACAGCCCAGAGGATAACAATGAAAAAGCCACTTATTTTAATATTCGCCGCTTTACTCACGTCGATGATCAACGTCCAAGCCGCGCAATCTGACGCAAGTCAAACCTCCACAAGAAACGTCAACAACAACGACCCTAAATGTCCAGATGTCGTATTGCGTCGCGAATTGCCTGAGAGCCAAAGGTATGATGCAGCCATGTTTGATGACGATCCGATTTACCTATCAAAACACTATTGTTTTGGCTTTTGGGAAATTGAGGGTATGACTAAATACGACTTCCCCACCAAATACACCTTTAAGCAAGCAGGTTGTTTAGTCGCTATCGCCGAACCTATGACACCTTAAGAACCGATGAAGAAAAAATTGCCTTTGCACATTTATACATCAAAACCTTAAGCCAAAAGTCGTTGGTATTACCTAAATCAGTCGAAAACTACAAGATCTCTTACCTCTTACCGACTTTTGAAGGCGACATGGTCGTCATGTTCTCCAGCAACATTGCCACCACAGATTACAATCTAATCTATGACGGCTTAATGGCGCTAGCAGACAAGCCTGCAATCGACAAAGATTGGCCGAAGCTGGTGAAATTGGTCGATTTGGTGCTGACCAATCTCGATTCAAAAGTGGCGCAAACAGTTGAGGAGCCGATGTAAACCCAGCTGTTGATGAATCTCTAAAATGCTTGGTAGGAGCGAGCTCCTACAACAGCATTGAACGCAAACAGATGTATTTAAACCCGTAAACCCTGCACAACGTCACATAACCCGTGCAATTTATTGACATTTCATTTACCATCCTCTGGGTAAAATCAAATTAAGTAAAAAAGGAACGTAAATGACTAAGCAATGGCACTTGATTCTCCCTATCGTATGTGGACTCACCCTAACAGCCTGTGGCGGCGGTGGTGGTTCATCCCCAACCCCCGTTGACAATACTGGCCCAATCGTTGATAACGTACCCCCGACCTGGGGCCATCAATTAAGATTACTGCCCGGCCTAACAGTAACAGAGATAATGACGCCTTTTACTGAGTATGACTCGTCTTATAAACTCGAACTGGTCCAACCGATTGACCATAATGATCCAAGTAAAGGCACCTTTTTACAAACGGCTTATTTGCATCACAATGATGGTGCATTACCTATAGTGATGAAAATCGCGGCGGGTCCGGCAGGCAATGTACCTACGGCTATCAGTACGTTGATTGGCGGCAATCAAATCTCTATCTCACACCGCTACTTTAATACGGCAATGCCCGAGACTATTGACTGGGAATATTTGAGCGCCGAGCAGCAAGCCGCTGATTTGCACGCTTTTTATGAATTGCTAAAACCGATTTATCCCAATCAATGGGTAGGCACAGGTTACAGTGGTGGCGGTGAAGCGGCTTTGCAGTACAACTATCACTACCCTGACGATTTAGACGCGACCGTTGTTTATGCCACAGGCTTGATGAATTCTCACGCAGACACAAGGTTGGAGGAATATGTTTACAATACCGTGTCTACCAGTGAATGCCGCGACAGAATCAGTGACTTTCAACGTCTAGTTTTATCCAATAAAACTGAAATTCTCAGCGCCCTACAGCTAGACAGCGAGTTGTTCGACATGCCTTTAGGAAAAGTACTTGAATATGGCGTCGTCGAATTCCCTTACATGTTCTGGATGAATGACGAACACGACTGCGCCACCATACGGGTAGAAGGAAGCGAAATTTCGGCCATTGCGGCTTACCTAGATAAATACATTTGGTTTAATGGCAATAATCGAGAGAACCTGCTATATAGTGCCGCTTTTTATGTCGACATTTATAACGAAGCGGGTTATTTCGGCTTCAAAACCGACCATTTGGCAGATTTGATGAATTACCCTAATATCACCTCAATGGATTTTACCCCTGAAGAAGGCAAAAGAACCTACGACCCAAGCAAAATGCAGGATATGACCGACTGGTTAACCAATCAGGGTGAGCATATTATCTACGTTTATGGTGGTGTCGACCCATACACCCAAGCCGGTATCATGCCGATTGATGCTTTGGAGTCTTTTGCCGCGATTAACCCTGATGCTTCACATGAGGTCAATATTTCTGGTCATCCTGACAAAGATCAGATTCATGCTGCATTGGCGTCTTGGTTAGGTGTGCAAGTCCCTGTGAATGTAAAATAAGCGGTGATGTTCACCCTTGAACCTGTTTAATAAAGACCATCGTCGCTCCTGTTCATCCATGAAACCGCGACATTCGCACATCCGTGTGCATCAAAAAAGCCCGCGTAAGCGGGCTTTATTTGTTCAATCATCCTTGATTTTTAAAAGTTAAAACGTCTTTTGTTCTCCTGTGCTTAAGGTAACAGTTTGTCTTGAATCTTTGAACGTTTGGACCGCTTGGCTCAATTGCGCTCCCATGGTCCTATCATCTCCTCTTGCAACAGAGTTGGCGTAAAATGTTGCGCTGGCATGATTAACCGAGCCACCTTTCAAATTGAGGTTTGCATATCTGATATACCCCATAACACTATTAGCAAATGCCCTGCCGCTATTTGCCGGCAGACCCATTTTTTCAGCCCCTAATACGGCCATATGCTCAAACGCATTGGTTTGCAACTCGCCGGTCAATGCAATGTGAAGACCTTGAACGGCCGATACAGTTTCCACCGTAGCACCTGCCAGCCCGGTAAATATACCAACTGCACTAACCCCGGTAACAGGAGTAGCAGCGCCCGCTGCCACGGCAATTCCAACGTCTTTTACCGCTTCTATACCAGATTTAACCGCTTTATATACGCCATAGACCCTGAGAGTCACATCAACAATCACTTCTGCATTTTCTTTGATCACCGGCACAACTTCTGCCACCGTTTCCTTGGCCTTGTCGGAGACTGAATTAATCAAACCTTTTAATCTGCTGTAAATGTTCCAGCCGCTTTTCTTCTTTTCTTTCTTCAAACCACTGGGGTCAAAAGCATTAACCGGATTATTGCCAACATAGGCATACAGGTTAAACGAACTTGGGTTGAAAATATCAAAGTCTCGGGCCGGATCTGGGCGGCTCATTCTGCCAAAAGCTGAGCGGTAATGCCTTGCTTTCATATAGGTAGAATCTGTTTGCGTATCATCTTCATGACCGGTAAAACCATAGGTGCCGTCATGGATGTTGTGCTTATCCATTTGTTCACCATAAGGTGAATAATCTTGAGTTGTCACCTCACTCCCATGCCAACGCACCGATTGACTGCCCAAACGACCATTAAACTGGTATTTGGTTTCGCTGGCTTGTCCATTGACCGATTCGACAGAAGCGATGTTGACACCATTGCTGGTAATTTGCCGCTGAGTTTTAATCACCTCCCCACTGGCTAGGTCTACATTTTCTTCAGACATCACATCACCCACCGGATTACGGTAGTAATAAGTGACGCTGTCTTGACTCATTTTTCTGACTCGGTTGCCCTGCCCGTCATAAAGAAAGTGGCTTATCCATTCGCCGGACTCAAGCTCAGTGACCAGTGTTAATCGACCCGCATGGTTATACTGGTAGCTGTAGGCATCATCTTGAGTCACCCGGCCATCACCATCATATTGCCAATTAACGTTATGATTTTGGTCATCATAAGTTTGGCTGGCCAATGCGCTCACGCTTAACTGCCCCGCCACGACACCATTCTTTGCAGTAAGATTGCCTTTGTCGTCATAACTGTAATTAACCGAAGCTCCGTCGACGCCAAATGACATCAGTTTGCCCATTGCGTCATAACCATAATCGTAATCAACCTCACGGCCATCGTAATATTTGGTTAGATTTTTAAGCAATCCTCTGGAATCAACTTTGATGTCTTTTTCTTCGAATACCCGTACACCACCAACGTCCAGACGAGACGTCTGCAACGACGAAAAGGCAGAATACGTATAAGTAGCTTTGGTCTGGCTATCTTTTGAAAACCCTATCCATGCAGGCGTACCGTCTTGGTTAAAGCTGATGTCTCTGACGATAGTTTCGCCATCATAGCTAACCAACTTCGCCACCCCATGGTCGCTATA
>JABSOG010000640.1 GCA_013216025.1 Algicola sp.
GATTCAAGTAAGCATAATTGGCCGTCAAATTCAGCGTCTGTGACAGGCGGCTAAACCAGCTCGCCTCAAAACCATTGATGGTCAAGCTCCCCCCATTTTTAAAGAGGTTATGCTGTTCAACACGGTCATTCTCAGCACAGTTGGGTGGGCGTAATCCGCTATTAACACAAAAAGGTCCTGAGGACGAAAACGAGCGCACATCATCGTAACTGTTGCGAAAAGCGACCAAATCAATGCTGTTGGACTCATCGATATTGGCCCTGAAACCCAATTCAATTGAAGTCAGCTTTTCTTTTTTAAATTCGCTATTACCCGAGGTAAACAACTCATACACCCAGGGGGAGGGGTTATTCACGGTATTGGGCTCAAGCGTGACCAACGGAATTTGAATGCTATGTTCAACGATTGAAGGTATTCGCGCCGAGCGTGATAACGCCGCCCAAATCTTGGCATTTTCGCTGATATCAAAACGGTAGCGCAGCGTTGGCAACCACACATCGGCTTCGTAATTAAAATTCGAGGCTTTGTCGGTGTGAACATGCGATTCGAACTTGGTGCCCAAAATCAGTGAGTGGTTTGGATGCAGCCGCCACTCATCTTGAATATAAGCACTGAGAATTCGGGTCCGGGTATCACTTTGACCAGAGCCGTCACTGATGGCAAACGCCCTGCGCGCTTCGAAAAGAATATCATGCTGACGTGCACCAAAACCCACCACAATTTGATGTTGCTGCCATTTGTAATTGGTATCAACATCAATATTGCTCATGCGGTCTTCAATACGGTAGTAATCACTATCACGCTCGCTGTCCTGAATTTGCGCAGACAGGGTAAAAGCCTTGTCAGTGGACATTTGTCGCTGCCACTGAAAACTCAAGTTGGCATTGGTGTTATCGATGGGAATGGCATTAACATCGACCCGTGAAGTCATCAATCCGGGGTCTTTTATTGACTGCTCAATGTAATCACCCGACAGCACAAAAGCGTCGCGACCGACAAAGTGCTCCCACTTGACGCAGACCGTATTAGAACGCCAACTGTCATCAAGGGGTCCGGCAGCATCATAAGAATTAGCCCTAATATCTTTACTTTTGGCATAAACCCGGGCGTAACTCTGGTCGGTGATCTCGGCGCCAAAACGCAGCCCAACATCATATTTGGTGTGAGAACCACTATTGAAATAGAACTGTGAACTTTCGTTATCTAGGGTCGACTTGGTAATGATGTTGATAATGCCATTGACCGCATTCGCGCCCCACACGGTCGAGCCGACCCCACGAATAACTTCAATCCGGGCGATGTCAGGCACAAATAAATCCAACTGCTCCCAGAAAACCCCAGAAAACAGCGGCGAGAACAGGCTTCGGCCATCAATCATCACCAGCATTTTGTTAGAAAAAACACTATTGAACCCACGAATGCCCATGCTCCAACCGCTTGAAGACGTCTGCGCGATAAACAGCCCGGGCACCATTTTAAGCAATGACGGCAAATCGGTAGCACCCGATTGGGCAATGTCTTCTTCGCTGATAATGTAGGCAGATGCAGTCACTTCGCTCAAATCTTGTTTGAACTTGCTTGACGAAACCATCTCGGTATTCATCAGATCTTCAAACGACATATCATTAAAAGAATCGCCGTCTTGGGCATAAACCGAAGTGGTTAACATCAAACACGCCAAAACCATACTGCTGGCCAGTCCCTTAAAGGCAAGGGCCTTGAAGAACGGTGCTTTGATAACACTTAAAACTTTCACTGCATTCCCCTTTGTTCACTTTAACTTGCTATCAACGTTGCAAAAATGCCACGAAATCGTCAAACACCAACGGCCTAGCATAAATATAACCCTGCACATAATCGCAATGATTTCGTTTCAGAAAAGCCAGTTGCTCGGTGGTTTCGACCCCTTCGGCGACAATCTTCATGTTGAGTTTTTTGCCCATAACAATCAAGGTTTCGATCAATTTTTGGCTGCGTGGATCGTCAAAGGTATTGATAAACGACTGATCGATTTTAAGCGTATCGATATTGAAACGGGTGAGGTAACTGAGCGACGAATAACCGGTGCCAAAATCATCGATGGCAAGATAGAAACCCATCTCGCGCAATTGATTAAGTTGTTTTGAGGTGTAGTCAACATCATCAATCAGCACGTTTTCAGTAATTTCCAGTTCAAAATTGGCCGGTGTCATATCGACATTCGACACCTGTTCGGCAAAGAAGTTGACCAGGTTTTGCTGGTGAGTGAATTGCTGTGGTGAAAGATTAATGGCCAGCGTCACGTCCAAACCCAGATCGTGGTACAAGCGGGCATTGAGCTGACAGGCCTTTTCGACAATCCAGCGACTGATATCAAGGATCACCTCATCTTGCTCGGCAATCGGAATAAACTCGCCGGGAGAGACAAAACCCAGCTCCTCGTTGGTCCAACGCAACAAGACTTCGGCGCTGAGTATTGAGGGGTCGTCGACACACAACTTGGGTTGAAACACCAAATGGAATTCGTCTTTTTCGAGCGCCTTGCGCAGGTTTCTTTCAATCTGGAGTTTACGCTGGGCCTGTTCATTAAACGAGGCCGAATAACAACTGATGTGATCACCCGACTGTTTGGCCAGATTGGCCGCCTGCCCCGCCATTTCAATCAATTTGACACTGTCGGATGAATCATCCGGGAAAAATGCGATGCCCACCGACAAAGAGATGTAAATTTCGTGGTGTTCAATATCAAACGAGTCAGCCACCATGTCTTGCATCAACTGGGCAATGCGAAACGCCTCGTTGCTATCGCTCAAGTGGGTCAACATAATCGCAAATTCATTCTCACTGAACCGCGACAACCGGTAATGTCCCGGACTGGCCCCGTGCTCACCCTGAAAAATATGACGCAAACCTTCTTTCATGCGCTGGCCAACCTTGACCATTAATTGATCGCCAACCTTTAAGCCAAACGACTCATAGATTTTTGAAAACCGGTCGATGTTGGCAAACAACAAGGCCACTTTGTCGCCGTTGGGGTTACTTGCAGTCAAACAACGATCGAGTTCATCTTCGAGATAACGGCGATTGGGCAGGCCGGTCAGTTGATCGTACATCACCAGATTGAGAATACGCTGCTCATTGGCTTTGCGTTCAGAAATATCCCGCAGTACCACAATCACTTCGTTGTTTTGACTGGCAGCGATACGAATTTCAATGTGATTAAGCTTGCCGTTGAGCCATAAAGACTCCTCAAATTGCTGACGGCCAAGGCTACCAGACTGGCCGCCAAACTGGACTTTGAGTAAGGCCTTGACCATTAACACCAAGGCGCAACCCTCAAGGTTGCCGGTGTCAGGGCAATTGTCAGTAAATAAATGTTGTTGTCTACCGGTGTGAATATCTTTGGCGTTGAAGGTTTCGTCAAATTGAATGACGATGTCGGGAATGGCACTGAACAGGGTTTTTTCGCGCTCGTTGCGCTCTTTTATTTCACTGAGTGCGCGGCTGCCTTTAAGATAATAAAATACCCGATGACCGAGTATTGGCCACGAAATGGGTTTAACAATAAAATCGTCGGCCCCTACCGCATAGGCCTTTTCTATCGATTCCACATCATCCATGCCAGTAACCATCACTATTGGCACGGTCAATTCAGGAAATTGACTGCGCATCAAATCGCAAGCGGTAAAACCATCCATTTGCGGCATATCTACGTCAAGCAAGACGATATCGGGACGATGTTTAATGAAAGCCTCAACGGCTTCAAGACCATTTCTTACCGCGATAACGGCAAACTGGTTTATCAGCAGAGTCTGTTCCAACAGCATCAATTGCGACTCATCATCGTCGGCGATCAGTACTGTTGCCCCCTTGTCTTGTTGCAACCAACCCATAGTCTTGTAACCAACCAAAAAAGTGCTACGTAAATCAGTGTTACGTAAATCAGATCATTTTACAGATAATAGTACTTTTTGACTGTGACAATCGGATTAATTAGCTAAAAAAGTGTGTCAATTGATTATTCTGGGCTGAAAGCTCGAAAAAACAACATTTTATTTATTACTGCCCAGATCCTACCCAAAAATGTGCGACCTTGCGATTAATCGAACGTGGTGACAATTTGCCCGCCCAAATCATCAATTTATTGCTAAAACCGGGGATCACAATGGCTTTTTTACGATTATCCAGCGCAGATTTAACCACATCTTCAGCGCTCATTGCCCCGGCCTTAAACAACTTGGTGTCGTTCATAGCGGCCACATCGGCAAATTCAGTGGCTGTCGCCCCGGGACATAACACACATACATCAATGCCCTTGTCTTTAAGTTCTTCATGAATGGCCTCAGAAAACGACAGCAAAAAAGCCTTGGTAGCAAAATAAACAGACATGTTAGGGCCCCCCTGAAAAGCAGAGGTAGAACCTACGTTGATGATAAAAGAAGGTTTGTTCTGCGCCAAATAAGTCTGCTTTAGCGAAGGAATAAGCCGATGGCTCAAATCAATCACACAAGCCACGTTTAACTGCAACATATTGAGTTGACGCTGCAAATTAACCTGATCAAACATGCCCAACTCACCAAAACCGGCATTGTTAACCAAACCTTCGAGTTGCCAACCCTTGTCAGCAATATGATTGGCCACCCGCTCGCAAGCACCCGGCTCAATCAAATCTTCAACGATGACTTCAACCTTAACCTGATACTTGTCGAATAATTGCCGGGCTAATGCATCCAGCCTTTCTTTGCGCCGCGCAACCAAAATCAAATGATGCCCTTCATTGGCCAATTGTTTAGCAAACTCCTCGCCTATACCGGCACTCGCGCCAGTGATCACTACATAATTCATTGCAAAGCTTCTTTTAAACGGTTTGTGCCTGTATTAAAGATAAAGATGAGGGGAATTGCAAATTTAATTGAATGGAGTGGAGAATGTGGTGGTGTCTCAAAGCTTGAGGAACGGAGGCTCCGCAAGGGGGTTTAGTCCATGGATGGACTGTATGCATTTTATGCAGGAGCAATAAAATGTCAAAGCTTTTAATCTGTGGCCTCGTTAGGGGCTGGAGGAACGGAGGCTTCGCAAGGGGGTCAAAGCAAAAATGGGGCTTCGATAAGGGCTG
>JABSOG010000641.1 GCA_013216025.1 Algicola sp.
CTCGCTGGGTTATTCTGAAACAGGCGGCAGTTTAGACCTCAGAGAGGAGATCGCAAAACTATACGGGCCGGCCATTAAAGCTAAGAATATCGTCATTTTCCCTGGTGCACAAACGGGCATGACGCTGACCGCTCAAGCTTTATTAACTCAGGGTGACCATGCCATTATTATCACGCCAAGTTATCAAACGCTTGAACTCAGCGCAAAACATGCCGGCAGTGAGATCACCCGGGTTGCCCTTTCACCAGATAATGATTGGCAAATTGATATCGCTGCCATTGAAGCTGCGATTCAAGACAACACCAAATACATTGCATTAAACGACCCTCACAACCCGTCAGGCGCCTTAATGAGTGAAGAAAGTAAGCGGTGTTTAATAAAATTGGCCGATAAACATAATATTTTGATATTTTCAGATGAAGTTTATCGTTTGCTTGAATTAAACTCCTCTGACCGCTCTCCTTCTATGGCCGATTTATCAGATAAAGCCATCGCCCTTGGTACCATGTCTAAGCCATTTGGTGCAGGTGGAACGGGTGTTGGTTGGGTTGCTTGTCAAGATTTGGCGGTGAAAGAAAAGCTGCGAAAAGTACAGCATATTAATGCCGTATGTGTGTCAAAAGCGGGAGAAATACAAGCCTTGATGGCTTTGCGTGCCAAAGATAAGATTGTAGGGAAAAACATGAAGATCATCAAAAAAAATCTGGTTTTGTTGACGCGATTTTTTGAAAAAAATGACGACTTATTTGAATGGGTGCGGCCAGTCGCCGGTTGCACCGGATTCGTAAAGTTTAAAGGGCCACATACCGGTGACGAGTTGGCAGCGCAATTACTAGAGCAAGGTATTCTAGTATTCCCGTCGTCAATATTTGATTGTGATCACGATCTTAAGCAGTACTTTCGTATTGGATTTAGCCGTAAAACAATGCCAGTGGCTTTAAAGGCATTCGAAAAATTCGTTCAGGCGTATAGAGACGAATGGGGATATGCTGAAGTGCCTAGCATACCTTTGGCTAAATCAGTGAATATGTTAGGCCGTGTTGGCTTGTGGAGTTGATTTTTGCAACCGATTGTTTGCGCCTTATACAAGGCAGAGTAGCCTCGAAATGCGGATTCAGTGAACCTCCCAATTCCGCATTTTGAGGTTACTTGGCTATATGGTATATTTGAACGCATTCAAGCAGATAGATGACGTCACCAGAAAACCCAATGAAAAAACTCCCCATCGGTAAACAAGAATTTAAAGGTCTAATAGAAGATGGCTGCATCTATGTAGATAAAACACCTTATCTACTCAAACTGATTGAGTCTACCGCACCAGTTTTTCTCTCAAGGCCGAGAAGATTTGGCAAGTCCCTGATGGTCAATACGTTCAAAGAACTGTTTAAAGGTAATAAAGAGTTATTTGTTGATACTTATGCCCATGATAACTGGGATTTTAGCCAAACAAGTCCTGTTATTCGACTGGATTTAAGTGAAGTGAATGGCAATCAAGCAGACATTATTACACAAAAGCTGTTGGCGCTTGTCAGTGATACAGCAAAGCTAATGGCAGTAGAAATTGAACCAACTCCATTCCCTGATATTGCCTTTAGAAGGCTCATTCAAGAGGCGGGAAAGTCAACTCCGGTGGTTATTCTCATTGATGAATATGACAACCCTGTACTAGACAACCTCAATAACCCTGAACTGAACGAGATAAAGAGCATCCTGCGTGGCTTTTACAAAATGATTAAAGCCAATGAGGCGTTTATTCGATTTACTTTTATTACCGGTATTTCAAAGTTTACTCACGTCGGCATATTCAGCGCCCTTAACCAACTAGAAGATATTACCCTCGACAGTGCTTATGCCACTGTGGTGGGATATACAGAACAAGAAATTCGTCATTACTTTAAATCTTCGATATCACAGGTTCAACAGAAAACCGATTTAAGCGAAACACTTTTCTGGGAAAAACTGGCGCATTATTACAATGGCTATTCTTGGGATGGTGAGCACTTTGTTTATAATCCCATTTCGATATTGAAGTTTTTAAAGAGTCAGGGCGAATTTATCCCCTATTGGATGGAAACAGGTTCGCCTGAATTCATAATCCGCTATGCACAAGATAAGAAATTCAACATCACCGATTTCGAACAAAAAGAGGTCCCCAAAACGTTCCTGAGTAAAAGAGAAATCGATATCGCTTCGCCTGAAAGTTTTTTAACCCAGGCGGGTTATCTAACCATAAAGAACCAAACACCTGATAGTTACACCCTCGACTTTCCCAATAATGAAGTTCGGCGTTCATTTTGTGAGCTAATTTTGAATTCACAGTACGCTGTTACTGATGATGATATGTTTGAAGTGAAAGCAGGCCTTAAAAAAGCGTTTGCCGAACAGGATGTCGATAAAATCATTGAGCAATTTAAAATCATTTTTTCGTCGGTGCCCTATGTGCATTTTGATGCCAATAAAACAGAACACTTTTATTCAGCGTTATTACTATACTCAAAATCGTTTGTAATGCAGGTAGGCGGCAAGTCAGCGAATCCTGTCGGTCATCCTGACACTCCACTTCGTGGGTAAAAAACGCTGCGTTCCTCGCCTTTTTGACACCACTCACCCAGAGAGATTAAGCAATAAGGGACGCCTCGATTTATCGGTTGTCCATCAGCAAAATGTCTATATTTTTGAATTGAAAACAGATTCCGCTACAAAAGCCATTAAGCAAATAATTGACAAAAACTACGCAGGTGCCTGGAAGAATAAGCAGGTCACCCTTGTTGGGCTTCAAATCGATTTTACTGAGCGAAATATCGTTAAGTATCAGACTAAGTAAATGTGTAAGTAGAGTCATCCCGACTACGTAGCAATTGCGAGACTACGGCGGTTTAAGCAACATAAATTGACGAACAGCTTAGCTTGGTGTTTGGTGTTTGCAATAAACATTAACTCTATAATGAGATTAGATATGAAAAAATTGGCTATGTTTTTAGGCCTGGCACTTTCTACAAGTGCGTTTGCTGGTGAAATAACTTGCACTGGCAAAGTGTCACACCACATTAGGGCGGAGCCAAACGCTTGATTGTTAATCTATTGACCCGACCAATTTTGCTGCACTTTTAGTGCTTTTACCGGTATAATTGGCCATCAAAGTGTTCAAAGGGATCGAGTAGTGAGATATCGATTATCATGTGGTTTGGCTATTCTTCTGCTGACCAACACCAGTTATGCCGCAAATACCGTTACATTGTCTAATAGAGACATTAACCACACACAACCTCAAATCAGCAACAACACACACCAAAAAGTCTCAATCAATGCGCTATCCTTAACGGCACAGTTGAGCCGGGCAGCGGGTCAATACTACCAATTTAGGCCATTGAAACCCTCATCAAACCGACCCCAATTACAGCAGGGATTGTCACACGTACGCTACCAACAATATTTTCATGGCATCCCGGTATGGGGCCAGCAAATTGTTGTACACAGTGACTCAAACGGTTTGGTTAAAAAACTCAACGGCAATATGGCCAGCAATATTGAAGCCGACCTTCGCGGTTTGGCGGCGATGCAGCCCAAATTAGATGCGCACGAAGCACTGCAAGAGATGATCAGTCTGACCATCAAAAACAAAGCGTTGAATGACAAGTCGCTGCAAATTAGTCAAAAAGAATCTCGTCTAATCATCTACATCAATCGGCAAAAGCAGGCCGTGCTGGCTTATCACACCAGCTTTTTTTATCAATCCCAAACCGGTGATGTCGGCAAACCGGTTTATATCGTCGAGGCAAACACCAATAAACCTTTAACAACCTGGAATAATTTGCAGTACAGCCAAGCAACCGGTCCGGGCGGCAATGAAAAAACCGGCAAATATCACTATGGCACGGATAAAGGTTTCCTTGATGTTCGTCAAAGCGGTGATGTCTGCCTCATGGAAAATGACAATGTCAAAACGGTCGACTTAAATCATGGTTTCAGTGGCGACACCGCCTTTAGCTTCAACTGCCCACAAAATATCCATAAAACCATCAACGGTGCCTATTCTCCCCTCAATGACGCCCACTTCTTTGGCAATAGCGTTTTTAATCTGTATCAGCACTGGTACGGTATAAAACCACTCACTTTTCAGTTGTTGATGAAAGTTCACTACAGTACTGACTATGAAAATGCGTTTTGGGATGGCGAGTCTATGACCTTTGGTGATGGTCAAGATTACTTCTATCCCCTGATCTCACTGGATATTGTCGCTCACGAAGTTAGCCATGGTTTTACCAGTCAGCATTCCGATTTGATCTATACAAAACAATCAGGGGGCATCAACGAAGCCTTTTCGGATATCGCCGGAGAAGCGGCAGAATATTTTGTCAATGGCAGCAATGACTGGTTGGTCGGTGCTGACGTGATTAAGTCAAAAGTTGCACTGCGCTATTTTGCTGATCCAACGCGTGATGGCGTCTCGATAGCGCATTTTGATGACTACAACGAGTATAAAGATGTGCATTACAGCAGTGGATTGTTCAACAAGGCCTTTTATCTACTGGCAAACACCACTGGCTGGAATATCCGCACTGCTTTTGATGTTTTTGTCGAGGCCAACCAAAATTACTGGATAAACGACAGTAGTTTTGCCCAAGGTGCATGTGGTGTTATTCATGCGGCGCATGATAGAAACTACGACCTGCTGGACGTTGACCGGGCATTTTCACAAGTAGGCGTGGTGTGTGACAACTATCCGTTTATCGACGATGACAATGATGGCATACCCAATTTGTGGGAAGAACACTATGGGTTTGACAAAACCTCAGCTGATGATGCCAATTTGGATGGTGATCACGATGGATTAACCAATCTGCAAGAATATCAAAATCGTACGTGGCCTGATAACTCAGATACCGACGGAGATAGTTTAACCGATGGTGACGAGGTCAATATCCACAAGACCAGTCCACTGCTCACCGATACCGATGAAGATGGACTGCCTGATGTCTGGGAGGTCAACTATGGGTTACCCGCCAGTGTTCCTTCGGCAAACTTCGACAGCGACGACGATGGTTTTACTGATAAACAAGAGTATATGCTGCACAGTCGGCCTAATGACCC
>JABSOG010000642.1 GCA_013216025.1 Algicola sp.
CTGTACATCCTTTAATCGCTCGGTAACCCTTGGTATTGCTGAGTTGCCGTTCAATGGAGGCGCATTATAGGCAGTTGATTTTTGTTTGCAAGCGTTTATTCGAATTAATTGCTATTTTTACATTAAGTGTTTTATTAATCATCATTATGGTCAATTCTTGCTACTCTTTTTGCCATAAACGATTGCGACAATTTATCATCTATTACGTGGAGTGACATATGAACAACAAAACCCGACCCTACCAAGGTGTTTACCCGACCCTTGGCAATAATGTCTATATAGACGAAAGCTCGGTGATCCTAGGTGACATCACGCTTGGTGACGATGTCAGTATCTGGCCTTTGGTCGCTGCACGGGGTGATGTTAATCACATGACGATTGGCGCACGCAGTAATGTGCAAGATGGTTGCGTATTGCACGTCACCCGTAGAAGCACTGGTACACCGGATGGTTATTCGTTGTCTATTGGTGAAGATGTCACTGTCGGCCACAAATGTGTTTTGCACGGTTGCACGCTTAAAAACCGCATATTGGTGGGCATGGGCGCAGTTGTCATGGACAACGTGACAGTCAATGACGATGTCATTATAGGCGCCGGTTCTTTAGTGCCTCCGAATAAAACACTTGAAGCAGGTCATCTTTATGTGGGTCATCCAGTGAGGAGGATACGTAAGCTAAAGGAAGAGGAACTACAGTTTCTTAAAGAGTCTGCCGCCAATTATGTTCGTTTGAAAGATGAGTATTTGGATCAAGTCTAATCAAAACGTAACAAGACCCAATTATAATGTAACACAACTCAAAAAGCCGACACTAAGGTGTCGGCAGATATCGGTTTTAATTAAAGCAGTTGTTTTAGGTGAAGCTTTATTTGGTCAGGAATTCAACAGCGGCTTTAAGTTCATCATCTGAACAGGTCGCACAGGTACCACGTGCTGGCATACCGTTAAATCCATTGATGGCATTTTGCAGTACGGCATCAAAACCCTTACCCAAACGTTTTTCCCACTGGGCGCTGTCACCTGGCTTTGGTGCGTCCATCGCACCAGTTCCATGACAGGCAAAACAGCTGGCTTTGTAGACCTCTTCGCCTGAACGAGGACCTGCGGGGGCTGCTGGAACACCACTGCCGATATGCACTTGGCCTACCGGTTGGATATTCTTGGCGATGTCTTCTCTGGACTGTTTGTCATCTGCTGCATGAGCAATCGAGAAGCCGGCGAGTAATGTAATGGCAAATAAAGCTTTTTTCATGGTTGTCTGACCCGATACGTATAATCATTAATGCTGCTGGTTCCGTTGACCTCACCTAGGTGCCTGTCCGAGAACGGCGACTCTACTGAGGGAAATCCGGATTTGGCCATTTTCCGCGTTCTTTTAGGTTGAATAGTAAAACTATTCGCCCAAAAAGAACGCGAAAACTGACTCAAACCGGCTTTCCCTCAGGTCGGCCGCAGTTCTCGGACAAGCACCGAGGGTGATTTGTGGACAGCGCGAACTGAAGGCCGAAATTATAGCCGAGCTTGCGTACAATATTGAAGCCTTATCTTTGTTTTATCGCAATTTATTTGCTACTTGTTACTAAGATTGGTCAACAGCCGACTGATCTCGCTGTGCTGCTGTTCAGATCTGAGCAATTCTAAACATTCACCTTCGATGCCACTGTCTTCACAAAACTGGATCACGGTATCTATCGAGGTCATTTTGAGCATTTCAATGATAATGTCTTTGAGTTTGTTGTCTATATTCATGTTTTTGGCCTACTACAATTTACTACACCAGTGGCTAATCATGACATGATTCGGCCGTTTTTTGGTCAGACCAAGCGGCGATAAACTCATAACATTAACCGCACAAACGACGATTAACCCGGCTTTTTGGCATGTTTTCAATAGCTTATATAGTTTTAGGGGTATTTGGCGATCACACTTGTCGTACTGGCAATGCCGTTATGTCTCACAAAAGCAATATGATATGTGCAGTGGGTCGATATTTATCGAGAGATTGTCGTTCATGCGCTTTTTTCAACCTCGGTGGGCTTATAGATTTCGACCCGATTACGACCGTTGTTTTTTGCCACATATAACGCCTGGTCGGCCTCGTTAACCAGCTCCGTCAGCGCTTGTTTACCCTTTGATACCGTCAGACCTAAACTGGTGGTGACATGGACAGTCTGTCCGTCATGCTCCATGACGTGCTCGGCGATTGACTCGCGTATCCTGTTAGCAATCAATTGTGCTTTGACCAATGGCGCACCGGGTAACAAGATGACAAACTCTTCTCCGCCCCAGCGGGCAACCACATCTTGATCACGCAGATCGGTATTGAGCTTGGCAGAAACCAGTTTGATCACCTGATCACCAAAATCATGACCATATTGGTCATTCACCTTCTTAAACAAATCTATATCCGACAAGATCACCGCTATACTCTGGTAATTTTTAGTCATCTCATCAAACGACCACTGCGCATAAAAGCGATTAGGCAAACCGGTGAGATGATCCGTTTCTGAGTTTTTAATCAACGCATTATCAAAGTAGTGCAAAACAACGGTAATGATTCCTACCAGAATCACCAATACCAACAGCAACAGGATAACGTTTCGAATGAAAAGATAGCGAATCTCGCTTTGATGGGTCGTCAAGGGTGATAATACGTAAAGATCCCAATCAAATTCGGCTAAACGCATATTTGAGATCAACACATCTTCATTATCAACGTTGACCACCGCGCTGCCAATAACATTTTCGCCGGTGGCAATCTGCTGCTGATAAACCTTATACCAAGGATAATCGCTGACATTGGTCACCTCCAGTGAATCACTTCTAGACATCAGATTTTGATCCGATGACAACATCACAGCGCCTTTTTCATTTGCAAACACAAAGTCATAACCAAAATGCTGTTTGTACTGCTCGAATAAATCGACAAAATCGGTTAAACGAATGCCAATGCCAATAAAACCGACAAATTCTCCCTGTTTGTTTCGCAGTCGCAAGTCGACGTACAAGTGGGGGTCGCCATCTTTACCTATCATCGCAAACTGCTCAGCGGGTTGGTCTTTAATCGCAAAATACCATTGCACATCTTTTTCGAGCAACGGAAAATGACGGCCATTAGAGTGCACCTGATAACGTTGATTTTCTAATGCGATAAAGGTCATAAACCCCAGTTTTTGTTCAATCAGGGCAAGATATTGGATGAGTTTTTCGACCGAAACATCTGGTTCTTCGACTAAATCCAACAGCAGTTGGTCATTGGCCATGGTTTGGGATATATACAGAGGTTTGAGAATTTGTTGAGAAATAAGTGAAAAAAACGGAATGATTGATTCCTGTTGGCGTTTGCCTTGTTCGTTAACTACGCCACTAATGGTGTAATAAGAAACCAGCACCACGACAATAATACCGCAGAAAAAGGTCAAGATGATCGAACGTTGAAACGACTGTATGATTTTCGACATGAGCCGAATATTCCCTTCAAAATGGTCGCGATAATGAGTTAAATTATAGCCAAAAATGCACTATTTGCGAATCCACTGTTCCAGCATTTCATGGAGTAATTCAGGCACTATCGGTTTGGTTAAAAACTCATTCATACCGGCATCCAGGCATTCTTCGCGGGTATCCTCTAGTGCGTTGGCGGTCAGGGCGATAATTGGGGTTTGTTGATGACGGTGTTGTTGCTGTTCAATCTGGCGAATTTGACGACTGGCTTCGAACCCATCCATTACTGGCATCAAACAATCCATTAATATTAAGTCAAATTCAGACTGTTTGAATAAGTTGACTGCTTCAACCCCATTCTCGGCAATGCTGAAATGGATATTGGGCTGATCGAGTATGGCCATCACCACCATGCGGTTGATTTCGGTATCTTCCACCAGCAAAATATTGATTGGACTCTGAATATAATCCTGCGGTTTTTGTGATAACTTGATGTTCTTTTCGGCGAACTCAGTCTGTTGTGATACCTCCAGCGTCAATTCGATAATAAAATCCGCGCCGTCCCCAAACTTGCTTTTCACCCCGATTTTACCCTTCATTTTGTCTATCAGCTTTTTGCTGATCCACAAGCCCAGCCCGGTACCGCCATACTTGCGGGTCGTCGATGAATCGGCCTGAGTAAACTCACTGAACAGCGAATTAATCTGCTCGGCCGATAAACCGATGCCACTGTCACGCACACTGATGGTCAAGCCAACAGTCTCGTTGTTCTGGCTAACGATGTCGACAGTCACATCAATACTGCCCTTTTCAGTAAACTTGACTGCATTGCCCAATAAGTTGATCACTACCTGAGACAACCTGATGCTGTCACCATCCAGCAATGGCAAGGATTGCTCAGGCGCTTGAAAGTTTAGCGCAACCGCTTTTTGCTCCAATTGCAATTCGAACATCGCCACCACTTTTTTCAAGGTCGCAATCAAATCAAACGGCTGAATATCCAAAACCAACATACCCGCTTCTATCTTCGAAAAATCAAGGGTATCGTTGATGGTCCCCAACAATTGCTGGGCCGACAGCTGAATGACTTCGACGTATTTATACTGGGTCGGTTCAATGACCAGCTCGGCCAATTTGCCACTCATACCAATCACGCCGTTTAATGGGGTGCGCAATTCGTGGGTCATCATCGCCAAAAATTGACTTTTGGCTTGCAGTGCTACTTCGCTTTTTTCGCGTTCTTTGGTCAGTTCTCGCTGTTTGGCAAAACTGTCGAGGATCAATTCATTATATACTTTGGTCAATACTCCCAGCTCATCTCGGGAAGCGTATTGTGAAACAACCGGCCGGCTCTGCCGTTTGGTCTGTTTAATCGAATCGACCAGTTTATAAATAGGTGCCAACACAATATTGCGGATAAACACAAAAGACAGCAGCGCAACCGTGGACAATAACCCGAGCAAAGCGGTAAAAAAGAACCAGTTGATACTCTGAATGAAATTCTCTGTATTAGAAATATCAATATCCATGAACAGGGTCATGGTTCTTTGCCGCCCCTTATCGCCCGACAACACATACATCTTGTATGCAAAATAATGGCCTTGGATGTCACCCTCTATAAAAGTGGATTGTGCCGC
>JABSOG010000643.1 GCA_013216025.1 Algicola sp.
ATTCTTCTATCTTCGAGTCGGGATAAACCACAATATAGTCATCACTCAAGCGTTCAAAACCGGCAATATTTTGCATGTTTTTACCGCTACCGCCAGAACCGTGAAAGGCCAACAACAGCTTATAGTTTTTATCAGCTCGATAACTTTGCGGTAACGCCAGCACATAACTGCGGTCGTTGAGAATGAGGGTTTTACTATTTATCTGTACTGTTGCGGACTGGCCTGACATTGATTGATTACACGCGCTGAGCAAAATAACACCAATGGCAAGCACTGCGGTTTTAAGTGATTTAATGTTCATTAATGGACTCCTGTGGTTTGAGTCCAGTAAACAACGTCCAACAAAAAACCTAAACAACGCCAAGGTGATTTATGACGATTTGAAGTGATTTCTAAGTGATTACTGCCATTTTTCGCCTGTTTTGGGCAAACAAGCCTGAACTTTCCTGAAAATCGCCCTTTGTGCCGGTGTGGGTTCGCCTTCAGCATGTGCCACTTTGTCCATCAACGTCGTCATCGATTGCAATTGTTCAGGGCTAAAATTGCCTATTGAGCGGTCCAATATCGCCTCTGGTTTGGCCAACAACTCAACACCATTGCCAAACAAATAGGCACTCGACGCCAACAGCTCGGTTGCCTGTTTAGACGACAAATGAAATTCACTGTCAAACAATGACAAAATTGTCGATTTTTGTTCTTTGCTGATATCGCCATCGGATTTGGCCATACAAAGCATCAACAAAGAGACGCATTCGAGCGGAGATTCCAGTTTAAAAGCGGGGTTTAAATCATGATTAACACGGTATTTTCGACGACGGAACCAGCTAAAAGGATTCAGCCAACCGAGATCCAACCCATTTTCTTGAGCCCTGTTAACTAAAATAAGAATGGTCACCACGGCGCCTAATACGGCCAGTATAATGTGCATAATGTTTCGTCCTTTGTACGTCGTTCATAAAACGAAATTGTATAGGATCGAATCAAAAAGCACCAGAGGCCTGTTAAGCTTGATTACCTTTAGTGGCTTGATGGGTAATTAACAATCGTTCGATTTGATGTTTTAGCGGCCGAAAAACCAATTCGGCAAACATTGCGCCATACAATAACGTCAGCAAGGCAATGCCATAACCCATCGAAACATGGCTTTGGGGTTGATAAGACAGCTTAAAATCAGCCGTTGCCGGGTACATCAACACCGCGATAATGCCCACCAGCGCCGAGATAGCGCCAGCCGAATAACAGTAATAGATGATACGATTCAAATTCGGCAGGTGTTTTTGCAAACCGGTTTCACTGTTTGGCAGTAAAAATACCCAACGAACCAAGGCCAAAGTCGCCAGTGCCTGCTCCATCCCCAGCGAGATTGCCGCCATGCCCAGCGTAAGACCAATCACCAGAATAAAGCTGATGAAGTCGAAAAATGGTGCCCCCGGTAGATAAAACTGCCAAAACATCAACGCAATACACAACAACAAACCCGCAACGCCAGACCAATTGATGCCGCCACTGCCCACTTCTATCTCAGCGTCTTCCATCAATTCGGCCGGTGATATGTCAAACGCATTTGCCAAGGCCAGTTGCGTCTCTAATGATGCTGTTGCACCTGTTTCGATGCGTTGCACTGTGCGCAGACTTAACCCGCTGATATCTGCGAGACGCTCCTGCGACCAGCCGTTATGGGTTCTGAGCTTTTTCAGTTTTTCTGGAGAAATGGTCATCACATTGCAGCCTTTGCTTTATATTCGAGCTTTAAGCTTAGACCATCTCTTAACGACAGCACTACGTCACCCTACCGTCACTATTACGACAGTGCTTTAAAATCAAAGGATTGGGTTAATTATCGATGCGATTGAGCAAAATATCGACGAGGGAGCAGTGGCCCGTAACCCGATTGATTATCATGATGACCGGGATGTGCAGCCATGCTCATCAAATGGTTTTTCATGTCTTCAGTATTGTTGATAGGGGTACCATTGACGCCCGGTCCTTTATGATGTGCAAGAATTAACGCTGCCAAACCTGCCACAAAAGGGGTTGCCATGGATGTACCACTGAGTGTCGCGTAACCACCCTCTTTATAGGTCGACCAAATATCACTGCCTGGTGCCATAAAATCCAATTCGCCACCCCTTGAAGAGAAACCCGATGGATTGCCGTTGTTGTCATGTGATGCAACAGTGATCACCCCCCCCAATTTACCGGGATAACCGATTGGGTTTACACCTAACGAGCCATCATTGCCAGCAGCACAAATCACCACCACACCGTAAAATAATGCATATTGAATCGCATCATACAACAGGGGGTCTGACACAGGTCCACCCAGCGACATTGAAATAATGTCAGCACCATTGTCTGTCGCCCAATAAACGCCCTCGGCGATCTGGCTGAATGCCCCGCTGCCGTTGTTATCGAGTACCTTGCCAATCATCAGCTCAGCCAGAGGCGCGACACCAACAAATCCAACACCATAAAGCCTTGCGGCAACCACCCCGGCACAATGGGTGCCATGCCCGTTTTTATCTTCAACGCCATCACCGGTAAAATCTTGCATAGCAACAATCGCACCACCAAAGTCTTGATGGTCAGGATCAATACCGGTATCAAGGATAGCCACTTTGACTCCCTTACCTTGCGTTAGTTGCCACACCTGTGGAATGCCAAGTACACTTTCGGCCCAGTTGATGCGCTCTGGTGGCTCATCAGCCAACGCCTCGAAGCCAGTAACAATACGGTTTACGTCAAACTTAGGTAAGCCGCAATTAACTTCTACCTGAGCCGCTTTTTTACTTAATTGAATCTTTGAGTTTTCATCTGCCATGGTAATGCTCCATTGCTCTATGTTGTTCAGCATATTTTAAGTATGTGCTGAGATAACGCCCAGTTCTTTGGTTCACAATTTATGGGCTGAGGACCCTGTAATTAGCGTAACAATGAAAGCATTTACACAACCCGCCATACGCAATAACAGTGCTTACTTGTTATGTGACATATGAAATGGAAAACTCGCAGTAGATTCGACATTTATTACACTTATTCACCACTCAACAAACTTTTAACAAACAGCGACAAAACCTTGGGTTGATACTCTCGCCTTCGATAAAGAATATAGGCTTGTTTCGGTTTCATTTTAAACTGGGTTAATAACGGGATTAAGGTGGAGGTTTTGGTATCGACCAAATATGAGCAAGGTCTCAGGGTATAACTAAACAGCGCTTTTGGATATCTTGACAAAAAATACTGTGCCTCTGCCTTTGCGCGACTTAACCACCAGCTGATAGTCAGCCTGATGGCACAAGGTCGAAGCTATATACAAACCCAAACCATAGCCTTCGTTGACCATCGAATCGCCCCGTTTAAACACTTCAAACAATTGTGCCAAATGTGCCTGCGAAATACCGCTGCCGGTATCGTACACGCATAACACCCAGTGCTCAGACGTTTGACGCAAAGCAAACAACACCCCACCTTTGCGGGTATATTCCAGCGCATTATTAATGAGGTTTTCCATAATACGTTTGAGCAACACATGAGAGCCACTCAACATTTGCTGATGGCAGCGATATTTCAGCGAGATCCCTTTTTGTTGCGCCACCGGCCCCAAGGTTTGGTGCAATGAGGCAAAAAATTCATCTAGCGGGATCTCTTTTTTGGCGCTTAAATGCGCCTGTTTTGACGACTCTAATATGTGTTCGGTCAACCCTTGCAGGTATTCCATGCTTTGTTTCAAAGTGTCTACTGACTGGTTTGTCGTGCTATTGCCAGACGGGCCGGCAGACAAACCGGCCAAACTCAACCGCATCAAATACAGGTGGTGATGAATGTCGTGACTGGTCGCGGCCAAGTGTTGATCTTTTTGCTGCTTTTCATCCAGTGCAGCAACCGCTGTTTGAGCCTGCGCCTGCAACTCATAGGCTTCGTCAACCTGCCTGCGATACACCTCTTGCAGGGTTTGATAATAGTGTTGCTGCTTTTGACGCGCCATCGATATCTTCATGGTTATTGCCGCAAACAACAACATGCCTTCGGATAAAATGCCCAGCAACAAAAACCAGTAATGAGGAAATTTCTCTAACACCACCACATCAACTTGCGCCGCCAAATAAGGAAAGACGCACAATCCCAACATCAGCCCTCCGCCAATGAACGGCACGACATAGGTTAACCCCCGGTAAAACAAGCGTACCGCGAATATTACAGGTATAAGGATAGAGAAAGAGATCAGTACTGGTATTACATGAGTGAAAAAAGGATAGTAACCCACGCCCCAAAAACCAAAAGGCAAAGCAGCAAAGAAAAATCCGGCCAGCCCCATAAACAATCGGTTGACCTTGGGCATAGTCGACTTGAGATTCAAAAAGTCGGCGGTAAACATCAACGCCAACCCCATCACCACCAACGGCAATAACCCGCCTGCACGGGTTTGTCCGCCAGCAAAATGAAAATCACCGCCAAGCAATCCCACTTCGCTTAACACCAGCGCTATGGTCAAAAGTTGCTGCAAGCTGTAAAGCAAATGAAACCGCTCTCTTAGTGCAAAGAAAAACAACAGGTTAATGAAACACAACAAAGCCAATATGGCCACTATTGCAATACTTGCCGCCATCTGTAACCGATAATCGCCCAGATACTCATCCTGCGATTTAAATTGCAGATGCAAATGGGTATAAAAGTCGGACTGATAGCCAATTAACAGGGTTGTTACGGCTTTTGGTGCCAATTCGATGGGCACGGCAAAACGTCGGTCATTTTGCAACAGCACCGAGGTATTGTGGCCAGATTTGTCATAAAGCAAAGTCACCGAGCCGTCACGGTTAACACTGTAAAGTGCCGCACGAGCAACCACAAAATTGGCAGTATCAAGAATTTTCGACAGGTTGGTGTTGAGCGGGTTTTCGATGGTCAAACGAACCCACAACGCGTATTCGGTCGGACCAAACTCGGTGGTTAGACCCATTGATGTAAACTTTGTCGCAGGCATCAATGCAACCTGAGCGGCGGTCAATTGACCAGATTGGTCAATCAAATATCCCTGCTGACGGACAATCGGCTGAACTGTTGGGG
>JABSOG010000644.1 GCA_013216025.1 Algicola sp.
TAACCCACTACTGGTGCCAACCCAAACCTGCCCACCAGCAGCGTTGAGCGCAACAATAGTGTCGTGACTGAGGTTATGAACATCCTCGGCGTTTTGGTTAAACCGAGCAAACCCCAGCGTGTCGCTAATGTATTGATTCAAACCCTGCTCGGTACCAACCCAAAGCTGACCTTTGTTGTCTTGGGCAATACTTTTGACGACATCATGGCTCAGACTGTTCTCGTCAGTTGCTGATGCTCTAAAATGCACAAACTGCCCGGTTGTGGCATTAAACCGGTTCAATCCGCCGCCCTGTGTGCCCACCCAAAGCCGGTCTAGGTTGTCGGCATAAAGACTTAAAACCTTGTTGTGGCTGAGGCTGTGAGGATTTGCCGGGTCATGCTTGAAATGTTTAAACTGCATTGAGTCTGCATCAAATTGATTAAGCCCGTCATGGGTCGCCACCCAAAGCCGACCTTTATCATCTTGGCGTATTGAGGTCACCCAATTATGACTTAAGCTATGTGAAACCGATGATTGATGGACAAAACGCTCAAAGCGTTGGGTTTGGCTGTCGTAACGGTTTAAACCGTTGTTGGTGCCAATCCACAGCACGTTGTCGCTGTCGACAAAAAGAACGTTGATTTTACTACTAGACAAAGAATGTGACACGCCCGACTGGTGACGAAAGTGTTTGAATTGATAACCATCATAACGGTTCAGACCATCATTGGTGCCAAACCACATAAAACCCTGGTTGTCCTGCGTTATCGCAGCCACAGAATTGAGCGACAATCCGTCCTCAATCGTCAGGCGCTCAAACCGTACTGAGGCTTCGAGCGCGACAGCACTGTTGCTAAAAATGTGGCAAAACAATAAAAAAAACAAGCAAAACACAATACGCATGATTTTTAATTGGGCTATTGGTTATAAGGGTACCTTAAGTATAGTCTAAAAAAGTGCCCTGTCGGTACCCAACGGCTATCCCCTAATCTCCTGTAATTTGGCTTTGGCCTGTGTATGGCCCTGTTCCGCTGATTTCTCACACCAATAAATGCCTTTTCCTTGGTTTTTAGCGACGGTATCTGTCATAGAACCATAATAATAAATCTTGCACAGATTAAATTGGGCCCATTGATCGCCCATGTCAGCGGCTTTTTTAAACAGTTCAAACGCTTTGGCCGAGTCTTTGGCAACCCCTTGACCCCGGTTAAGCATCGCAGCGTAATTATTGGTGCCCGAAGGGTGATTTTGACTGGCGATGAATTTGAAAATATCAATGGCCTCAGCATACCCCACGCCGGAAACGTGACCTTCTCGCATCATGATGGCCATATTGTGCAAGCACCATAAATCAAGGTTGCGCCGACACATAGTGAACCATCTAAACGCTTCTTTTCGCTCATAGTTGCCCAATTTGCCATGGTCATACATTAAGCCCAATTCTAACTGAGCATCCAAATGAAACTTTTGCGCCGCAAGCAAATAATACTGCTGTGCCAATGGGTAATTAACCGCTTCATTTTTACCGTAACGATAAATCCGGCCCAACTGATAATTGGCCTCGGGATACCCTTTTTCGGCCGCCGCTAACAACATCAACTTCGCCAAAGCGCCATTTTTATCGACTTTGTTGTACTTGCTCAGATAACGGGCATAAATCGTCTTAACCCGCGCACCGCCTTGTTCTGCCAAGCGGCCAAAGTCAGCATAAAATGGGTCAAGTGATAACGCTTCGCCTTCTTTTTTATATTGAGCCTGCAAATTCACTATCAACAATGCCATCTTGGCGTCGGTCGAACCCAGTTGTGCCGCGCGCTCAAAAAAGGCGCTACGCTCTGGTGTTTTGCTGTTCGTGGCCAATTCAAACCAAGCCTGCCCGCCCGGCAGTTGGCGCTGCGCTGCCGTCATTAACTGTTCAAAACCCGCTTTATCGGGTTCAATGCCCTGCCCGGTTCGCAGCAACTCGGCCACTGCAATCACCCCTTTGGCATAACCGCCTTTTGCACTGGCCAACAGGTAGTCGAAACATTCAGACTTATCAAGCACCTGCAAATTGCGCTGCTGACACAATCTACCGAGCCGATAATTGGCCACTATCGCATTTTGGGCTATCGCCGCCAAATACTGCTGCGCCGCTTGGTCATACTTTTGTTCGCTGACCAACAATTGCGCCATCGCATATCTATACAACAGGTTAGATTTGGCAAACGGTATGACCAAACGCTCGGTCATTTGGTTCGACGCCCAACCAAACGGATAGTCAATTTCAAGGGCTTCATGCAAAAACCGGGTAAAATCAAAATAAAGTTGCTGTTGTTCACCACTCTCTGGGTCGTTGAGCACAAACACGTAATACAAGCCTTTGTTGCCTTTACCCAGCTCAACATAATTATCGAGCACATCCAAACCAGTCAACTCGACAATATCAGATGCATCATTGGCCGTGGGGACCTCAAAGGCCGAATAGTGATGTTTACCATCACCGTTGGCAAATAGCCCTTTGAGAATAAAATTCAGTGCAGTTGTGTGATAATCGCTCTGGTCAGTATGACCCAAAACATCAAAACACTCCTGGGCCACCATGTGTAATTTGGTAGAGAAAAACAGCCTTTTTTGATGCACATCCCACTGCAGAGACTCACACCCGCGTTGGCCACTTTGAACATCAAGCATCGCTTGATCAAAAAGCGCCTGACTTTGGGTTACTGAACTAAGAAAATCGGTATCGACATAGGATAACCACAAGGTTTTATAGGTGATGCTTTGAGGGTTTTGGCGAAAAACATCTAAACGCTCGACATATTTATCGTTGTTGCTAACCCGTATCATTCGAGCCATTTGGGCAGCACTACCCTGACTATCTACAAGACCAACACCATCACCAGCAATCAGTGTTTTGGTACTTTTACAGCCGCCTAATGTCATAACCGACACCATCACTACCGCCAAAGCCGCCATTTTCAGTGCAAGATGCAGAAGTTTCATCTGAAAGTCCTTACGATTTTTTCATCAAGCTTTGCAACAGGTTACGAACATCCTTTTTGCGATCGCGGCTGCGTTGGTCGCGGTCTTTGCGCAACCACACCGAATAAGCCAACGATTTATCGATTTCATCGAGTTTATTGAGATAAGTCGCAAAATCTTTGGCCCTTACCTGTTCGGTCAAGGTTTTATAACGAAAATCAACGGCTATACCCTGTTCATTCTTGTTAACCGCCACAGAATAATCAAACCACGGCGATTTAATCTCGACCGGTGCCACTTCGCCGCGCCAAATCACATCGTTCATGTCGCTCGGCACAATATTAAGGCGGTGATTAATCTCAAGTTCACCAGTCAAAGCATAAGGATACTTGCGCTGACGCACCTGAGGCGGCTGAATTTCATCGATGATTGTCGACGCATACAAAGTCACTTCGTTGCGTCCTGCCACTGCTTTGGCGGCATCCTTAATTCGATAGGCACTTTCAATAAGCAGCTCGTTATTGGCAACCTCTGTGACTTTAAGCGGGTTTTCAGCCTCAATGTTGTCAAAGTAACGAGTGTAAAAATTCAGATGATCTTGAGTCGCCGTAGTGGCACCAGTGCTGCTCATATAACTGCGCATCTGACGGGCTTTCCAGCCGCTGTATCGTGTTTTAACGTTCAAAATAGACGGTTTGCCGTTATCGCCCACCGTCAGGGTTTCTTCAATATCAACCACAGCTGAGGTTTGCTTGGTAGAAACCGGTTTCATGCTCGTTAACCCACTACTGCCAGGTTTAACGACAAACCCCCATTTTAAATCGGGGAAAGAGTTTTCGGTGACCGGTCCTTTTTGGCCGCTCATGGTGGCATCAACCCAGTGATCTTTACCCTGATAGTGAAAATAACTGATGACATGATTAAAAGCCCCGGGCGATGGCAAGCGTTTGTTGAGCGAATGAGTGAGCACGGTAGACACCAAAGCCGGTGTCGCGTCGATGTCTAAATGGCGCAGCGCAGTGTTGAGCAACACAGTTTTGTCTTTACAGTCACCATAACGGCGGGTCAGGGTTTCACCGGGTTTTGAAGGACGATGCGAATTAGTGCCGGTCTCGATACCAAAATAACGCACGTTGTCTTGTATCCACTGGGTAACAAAGGTGACTGCATCGAGTTTGTTGTCAAAGTGTTGTTTGGCCAACAAAGCTTTAAGCTCATCAGGCAAAGCCTGATCAACCGGATACAGCGTCATGGCCCAGTCATTGACCTGCTGCCAGTTTTTATATTGAGTATATTCAAAAGTGCCATAAGGGTTAAACCAGCTAGGAAAACGATCTTCAAGCAGCACAGGTGCAACATTGGTTTGGTTTATTTCGAGCACTCTCACGCCATTATTGGTGGTGTCTTGCACCTTAACCTGAGTGTTTTCAAGTTGATAAGACAAATGTTCGCCTGCGGGGCTTATCAACTTATAATGATAATTTTGCAGTGGAACGCCCCAGTCAAGAAAGGCAGTGCCAAAGTGTTTGTCGCCCAAAACAGGATTACTACCCACCACAGAATAACTGTACTGCACGATGTCACCAACACGAATATCGTCGAGGATCACCAAAGCCTGCCAAACCTCTTGATACATGCCCTTATCAAGCGCTGTTTCTTGCTGAAACAGCTTGATATTGTCCTTTACCAAACGGTCGAGTTTTTTGTTGTCGCGCAAGACATGCAGTTCGTGTATGAGGATTTTTTGATAAGCGGGAGCAAAACCAATTTCTAATTTTGCGGCGTGCGCAAGCCCTTGTTGATTCATCACTTTTTGGCTTAAACGAGAGAAACTCACCTTTTTGTCGCGATTGATATTCACTTGTTGGTCAAACAACACATAAAGTACATCAAGGGGCTCGTCTGTATTGATGGTCGCAGGCATTGGCGCCAACTCAACCCATGTTGGCACAGGTGAAAAACCGATTTTATCAGGGTCTAAATCAGCCGCTTGAACAGCCATCGATAAAGCAAACAAAAAAACAGTGTTGATCAATAACTTAATGGTTAGATTCATACTAATTCCTTGATACCTTGTTGACTCGTTAAGGGAACGAGCCACAGCACAGACCGCGCAGT
>JABSOG010000645.1 GCA_013216025.1 Algicola sp.
GCCGCTTGTTTACCCTGTGCCCTATATATGTCTGCCATAGGTTGCCACGCCAACACCATCCACCTTGGTGATACCCCAAGCTGGATACCACCAAATAGCGATAATATCAGCGCAACTGGACAAATTGTTGATATAACGCTCAGTCCTTCACTTTACCAAAAAGAATTATTCACCGCATTTATGCAGGTCTGGTTAAAAGCGGGCATGAAAAAACTCAAGAAAGTGAAGAAAAAAGGATTGAAGCGAGCAAAAATCAAACGGATCAATAAAAATAGCGGCCAAGCAGCGCTGTGGTTCGTTGATTCTTTGACCATTGCGCCCTCTATAACCAAAGCAGTGGGTAAATTAATAGCGGTAAAATAGCTGGTTCATTAAATAACGGTTTATTTTACCCGCTTACCACACAAAAAAAGAGCCAAAAACTGATCCGAAAATTCAAGTTTTTAGTACAAAAAACGAGCGGGCAGTGAAAATAAATTGATTTTTGACCTGAATTTTACAACTTTTGTCCATTATTTTATACTATTTTTGCGTCATTGAGCGTTATGATAGGTTCACTACTTCAGCACGCAAGTGTTTGATTTTTTTGATGTAGTTCACAGTTTCGTATAAACGGAATGTAATATACCAGTCGTTAGCGACTATTTAAAAGAGAATTAATACTATGAAAAACGCAAAAATGGTAAAAGTATTGTTGGCCTTGGGCCTTGGCCTTGGTATGAGCGCTTCTGCAAGTGCAGTGACCCCTGAAAGCTTGTGCGCCACTTGGGCAAACCTGTGTTCAATGGGCCAATCATCTTATTGCGCCTTACTCGCTTACTGTCCATTATAAGCTCTATTAAGCGCTTATAAAACAGAACTAAGGGGCCTAATGGCCCCCTTTTTTGTTTTGGCCTGTGGCCATTAAGGTCAAAAGCCTTCAACACGGAGGCACGGAGCCACGGAGAAAGAAAGAGAAGGGCAAAAAACAAAAGAAAATCATTATAACTGTTAATACATTTTACCTGTTTACTATCCACTTTTAATCTTTTAATCTTTTAATCTTTTCCTCCTTCTTTCTCCGTGCCTCCGTGACTCCGTGTTGAGATCTTTTTTATCTTTAAAACCAACTTAAACCTTAATCAACCCCAAGATATGCTCCGGTTTGACCATGCCCTGTTGGCTTAGTCCGGCGTGCACCAATTTCGAAAAGTTACGATCGTGATCTGCATTACGTGAAATGCAATGAGTGACTCCAACCAGCAGCGCTGCACTGTCTTCTTTGCTATTGTCGGCCTTGTTTAACATGCCGCACAACGTTCGAATGTAGAAAAACTTGAGCGCAAATACCGCAAACTGCTCGAACAACACCGACGAGTTTTCCAAATCAAACGCTTTGCTGTAAACCCAGTGTAACATCAAGTTAAGAAACGCATGACCATGGGTGTCGACCAGCTTTTCGTAACCGGCCTGACAATACTTAGCGTAATAACCACTTAAATCTAACACCCCAGATTGTTGGGCCAATTCGCGAGCCTGAACACGATAATTTGATAAGAATTCATTACCCACACTCAGGCTGTTTTCGAGCAACAATTGTTGCAACACATATTCTTGAGTTCTTTGCACCGGTTCGGTTTTTTCGAGCAATTGATTGAGGTCGCCCGAAGCAATCACCTGCTCAAAAGACACCAACAATGGTTCAATCCGTTCGCCTTTTTCAAGCCGCTGTGAAGCCAAACGAAACAACACCCCCAAATTAAACAATCGCCCCTCTACAGTTTCAGAGTTTTCAGCCAAAATGCAGTTATAAGCCATTTGTTTAAACATTCGTTGCAACTCGGGGTTTTTAATCATCAACTTGCTGGCATATTTGGGCAGTGTCGTTTTGGCCTTGACTGGCTCCTGTTCAATGGTCATCGAACCGGGGTCGAGTAAAATTTTGCGAGCTGCCTCAGGGCACGAAATCGACAAGCTGGTATATAACTCACCATCAATCAGTTTGTTTTCGCGTGGGTAAAGGTTACAAATTTGCGGCAGCCAGTCTTCACCATAATTTTTATGCAAGTAACAGAGGTTTTGCTCATCGAGCATCGGGCAATTGCCGTTTTTTTCGAGTTTAATTTCACGGTAATCGATGCCGTTTTGACCACAACTTTTGGTCTTTTTTTCGGCTATCGTGCGTACTTTAATGTCACCGTGTTTTTTGTATTTTTTAAAGGTGTCTCGGTCAACCGTAATGGTCCAATGATGACAGCAATGGTTTTCGCAGTCGCTACCAATACATTCAAAGTCTTTGTAAAAGACCGGGGTAAACAAGGTCTTAAAAGAATCGCGGGTGAAATTTGTATTAGGGTCAAATCGATTCACATTGCCGGGATTATTTTTATTCATATAGACTCACTTTGTTGAACCATGACGACGACATTAAGTTTAGACGCCTAGTATAACCATCGTACCAGATTACAATCAACAAGCCATTTCAGTTGAAAAGTTTTCCACTGTGATAAAAAATAAACTCCCCCGCATAGCGACTCCCGTAAGTCGCGGTTGAACGGCGAAGCCGGAAGCCCGACACCACGTAAATGGCCAAAATCACGTTACTTGGATGATAAATCAACCAATTGTCGGGCTTCGTCGCAAGCTCCTCAACCGCGACCTACGCACAAATCGACTTTTGCGACACCCTCCAAGCTGCGGGGAATTCCCCCTTTAAATCACTTTTTTCTGCCCAACCCCTTACGACAATGTTTTTCGGCAACAATCATGCCCATATCGGCGTAAGGTTTTTGGCTTTTACTGAAACGACATTCACTGGTCAGCACCAAAAGCTTTGAATTTTCAGGTAGTTTGATATACTGCCCCCACCTCAGAACGATACACGACAGTCATGATAATAGAGCAGGATATTACCAATACATTGTCTAAAATTGCCGCGGGTTCGCAGGTCGTTGTCGATATACGCACACCGGCAGGGCAACAGACTAAGTTCAAAACCACCTACATCGGCTTTTTACCCAACCGCTTTATTCTGCTGCAAGTGCCAGATTTAAGTAAGAACAGCAAACTGCCAAGGTTTATTAAGGATAAAGTCAGCTGCACTATCAGGGGTTTAATTGAAGGCCACGAAGGGGCCGTAGTCGCTTTTATTTCGAACATCACCAGCGCTACCCAAACCCCCAGCAAAATGCTGGTGCTCAGTATTCCCACTCAACTTCAATTACAACACTTGCGCAAACTGGCCAGAATTGACACCCATATCAATATCGTCATCAAAATCAATGAACATCATTTTTCGGGGATCATTCTCAACCTGTCGGCGCGGGGCGCTCTGCTGACTTTCGACAAGGTAGCTGAGCTAATCCTCAAAGAAGACGAATACCTCAGTGTATCAGTGACAGACAAAAACTTTGGCAACGTTGACGACATTATTGGCAAGGTTTGCAATGTCAAAAAGCAAGTCCGTTCTATCGAAGTCGGACTGTCATTCAATGACAGCTCTGGTGAGATAGTCAGCCAAATCCTCAAGCAAATCTTGTTCGTTTAAGCTCAAAACAGCCGGTAAGTGTCAACTTATCCTTACTGGTTTAGCGAATCTATATGCCTGTCGTTCATCGCAGTTTTGTATTCATCTAAAAACTTTCTGTTAGTATTCAAGCGTTTGAACACTTTTCAAACACGAGAACTTTTCAATTACCACCTAAAATACTATAAAAGAGACAATAATAAGATGAAAAACCTAACAAAATGTATTAAAACCATTGCCCTTGGCACTTTATTCGCTTCATCAGCGCTGCTGTCAACTGCCGCAACAGCCATTGAAGGCGGCGACAATGGTGAAATCACCCAATATATGAGCACTTGGAGTGGTGTAGTAAGCTTGTGTGGCAGAACCTATGTGAACTGTATAAGCACAAGAGCCTCAGGCTCAGGTTGGTATGTGACCTGGAAATAAAACGGTTAATTGACCGAGTTTGATAGGAGCCATGCGCTCCTATTGTTTCCGCCCCTGTATTCCCGCTCCTATTATTTCTGCCCCAGTTATTCGCGACAGCAACATTCCCGTATTCCCCCGAGTCATTAATCGTCTTTGTCCGTAGATTACGTGTAACCAATACCAAATCCATTAAATAACTGGTCATTTTACTGGTTAAAATTAGCATTAGCTTACGTTTTAATCTTGTCATTAGTTTACTAATGACAAGATTAATGCCTTGCTACTGCTTATTTTCCCAAATGGTCCGACACTTCGGCAAAATTTGACCCGTTATTTAATCTCATTGGTATATTAAAAAATACTTTACAAAAAACGGTGAAAACGATGACTGAAAAAATAATGACCATTAACTTTTGCGGCACCGATTGTTGGCCCGACCAAGGCATGGCACTGCGTGAGCCCGATGAAATGGCTTGTTACGACGAAGTAGCCGGTTACATTCCGGCCAACTTGCACAAGCAACTCAACGAAAACCAACAACGTACCGCGGTCATCCCCGGTTGTGGTGCCCCGTACAACAAATTTAGAAAAAAGCTTGGCGTGACCGTTTGGACCAAACAACCCACACCCGATTACACCTTCGAAATTGTCAGCAGCCTACCCCCTTATATCATCGACGATACATTGTCGGGCCATTCTATTGACACACTGGCCGCCAATGCCATGACCAAAATCATCGGTGCACCGGTGCAATTGCTTAAACAAGATTTAACAGCAAAAGTGATCGACAAACCCATCGCAGGAGATGATCACCCCTATTGTCGTCAGCTGGGATTATTGCCCGAAGCCGACAACACCTATGCGGTAGAGGCGACACCGACTCTGTGCTGGTTAACCGCCGATCTTGACAAAGCGGGCAAACCAACCCGATTAGAAACCATCAACCTAATTGGTCACAGCCGTGGCGGCGTTGTCGCGCTGGTCCCCGCCAACTTGCTGGCCAAATATCTGCCCAGCATCAAAGTCAACGTGATTGGATTAGATCCAGTGCCCGGCCCCGGTTACCTGCCGCCGCACATGTGTACGCTAAACAAACGCAACCTAGGGAACTACGTTGGCATATACGCCATTGAC
>JABSOG010000646.1 GCA_013216025.1 Algicola sp.
AATGTTCTTTGCTCGATATTTGCATTAACAGACAGGCCTAACTGCTTCAGCTGACCAGTGACTCCGTTCATGCCACTGACCACAACCAATAGTTTATGGCCATCACGGCGCAATCGCTTGACCAGGTATGCAGCTACGCTTTGGTAGCTATCGGCATCAACGAATGACGAACCACCAAACTTCAACACATCAACTTGCATGACTGACCTCTGGCATTGACTCATCACTTTGTACAACAGGCTCTTGCTCTGAAATAATCTTAAACACACGTCGCGTCGCGTTGACGATACCCCATACTTCAGAATAAGGTGGCCAACCTTCATGACCATTGTCTATATCCGCTTGACGAGCATATGTAGCGTATGTCCAGTCAAATGTCGCAGAATATCTATGATGGTAATCATGAGCCGCCAGATCACCAGGGACAACCGTCAGACGAGCAGGAAGGTGATAGAACACGGCTCTAAGCGTCCATTTGGTCCACTCACTCAGTTTGCGTACTAAAGATAGATTCTTCTGGGGCAAAGGATCGCCACAAAATCGCCCCCAAGAGTGAGAAACATGGAATTGACGTGGATGGGTGCCTTCACCCTTATCCTTAAACCATGAGTGTTCACTTAAAAACTCGAGTAGCGCAACCATATGATATAGAAAGAACATAGGTACAATCACACCAAGGGCAAACTCAAACCATAAACCACTGGATACCAATAAGCCGATGATCACTGCCCAATAAACGGTAGAACCTAAGATGCGCCAAGCAGAAGGATCATAGAAATTCGTTTTAATGCGCTTGTAAATAAAATGAGCATGGAACTTTGGTGAAAACAGCATAATGATCAATCTACGCCATAATTGCTTATAGGGAGTGCCTGGTTTAAAGCCTAAATAGAGCAAGTGGACGATAGTGGGATCTTCATAGGTAGCAAAAGTTGAACGCTTATGATGCAGAGTAATATGGTCTATGTAATAATCGTCAGCACTTTCAGTACATACCATAGTACTTAAACAATCTGCGATAAACTTGTCTTTGACCCTATTACCAGTCATACGACTATGCATACATTGATGGGCCACCACTGTCGACGCCAAGCGACTAGTAGAAACGGTAAAGATCCAGCTAACAACAAGCAGTACTAGCCAACCCGTTGGCTGGTAGTAGACTAAGGCCATATCGGCAGCAACAAACATCAAAAACGCTATCACATTGATAGTCAAATAGACCACAGGAGACAGTTTAAAAGCGGGTTTTTGTCCCGGTAATGGCTTGCATGTGTACCAAGTCCAAAACCTCTGGGTCCACTTTGGAAATCTCGCCATACTCTGACGTATCTCAGCGCCGTGCTCTTCAGTTAAGTCATAATTATTCATGATCCTAGTTCCCTATTATTGTGCATACTAAGATATAGCGACTGCCGAATCGAATTCGTCAAAGGAAATGCTTATGGCTTTGCCCATAATATCAAGTGCAATTTCCACTTCTTGTGTGCTTATATTCAGAGGAGGCAGCAAACGTATAACACAATCATCACGGCCACCAAGCTCTAAAAGAAGTCCCATTTTAAGGGCGTTCTGCTGAATAGAGCGAGCTATCTCAGGGCTCGATAAACCACTGTTAGGCTCTATTAATTCCATACCAAGCATAAGCCCCTTGCCTCTAACATCGCCTATGATCGGATAACGAGACTTTAACTCGGTTAACTTTTGCTTAAACAAATTGCCTTGTTTAACGACATTGTCTAACACTTTGTCTTGACGCATGTGCTCAACCATAGCCACATTTGCCGCAAAGGCGAGTTGATTGCCTCTGAATGTACCTGTATGAGCTCCAGCCTTCCATACATCCATTTTCTTATTGTAAAGAATAATAGATGCGGGTAAACCACCGCCTAAAGCCTTAGACACAACAACAACGTCAGGCTCAATTCCGTATTGTTCGAAGGCATACCAAGTACCCGTACGTCCATAGCCGGCTTGAATCTCGTCAACTATTAAGGGAATATCAAGCTCACGCGTGATACGCCTTAATTCAACGACAAACTCTGTTGGCGCTGGAACAACACCCCCTTCACCTTGAACCATTTCCAGAATCACTGCCGCAGGCTTAGGAACACCACCATTAGTATCATTAAGCACATTTTCTAGATACTTAATGCAATTTGTCTGGCATTGAGACTTTTGTAATGACAATGGGCAACGGTAGCAGTGACCATAAGGGAAAAAGTGAACGCCTGGCATCAAATTTTGTAGCGGTTCTTTAGGCGCGTTGAGCCCTGTTAGAGCAATAGTACTTTGCGTGCTGCCATGGAAGCCGCCCTGAAAGGAAACTATAGAACCACGTTTAGTATAGGTTTTACACAATTTGATAGCTGCATCTATTGCGTCAGCCCCAGTAGGTCCGCAAAACTGTATTTTCATCTGATTGCGCATTGACTCAGGCAACAGCGAAAAGTTTACGTCAATAAACTCATCTTTAATCGGCGTTGGAAAATCTAACAAGTGCGAACCCGTTTCAACCTGCTGCTTTACTGCTTCTTTAATAACAGGATGATTGTGGCCAAGAGCAAGCACACCAGCGCCACTCAGCAAATCAAGAAACACATTGCCATCTAAATCTTCTACATAGCTACCACTGGCGGCCTTTATTGCTATCGGAAAATTACGAGGATAAGTACGCGCATTCGATTCTTGAGATGCTTGTTTTTCCAACATTTGGCCCGACTTTGGCCCTGGCAAACTGGTTCTAACAATTGGTGCAGTGTAGCTGTTGCTCATGATTTAACTTATATCCTATCAATAAATTCGTTTACCAGTGGCCTGGAGTTTACAACGCTCAAAAATTCTTTTTAAGAGAATCGATGACTGTTTTTGCTCTTAATGAAATCATACTAAAAGATCCTGAATCCGCAACGCCATGGGATGACTCACACAGGTTGAATAAATATAGCGGCGGTAGAGGTTGGCTAGCTGACGCACTGGATAAGCTATAGTCAACATTGATTTTCAAGGTACCATTGTCGTTAACCTTAAGACGTTCCCTGATTGGCTCTATCATAGGGTAACAAGTTTCTTTATTGTCACCTACTCCTATATCTTTGAAGCCAGTCGCAAGAATAACAACATCATAATCTTGCTGCTCTTGTGTTCCATAGTGACGTTCTGTCGAAGCAATAGTAACACTACCTTGGTCAGCGCTAGCCTCTACTATATTACGATTATTCTTAAGGAAGACACGTTGTTCACCATCGAGTTTTTGCTCGTACATAGCAACATACAGTTTTTTCAGAACATCCATATCCGAAGCAGAGTAATTGGTATAACGCACATCTTGATCCAAAATATCCTTACTCTCCTGACTTGCGTTAAAATAGTAATCAACGAATTCAGGCATTATACTCTCTTCCATGAAGGGGCTTGTGTCCTTCAATCGGAAACCAAAGCTTCGTATATAGTTATCAATCTTGGCATTTGGATAGCGTGCAATCAGATCGAGGGTTATTTCAACAGCACTTTGACTTGAACCGACAACAGCGATGCGTTTTGGCTTTTCAACTTTGTCTATCGCAGACATAGCACCTAAGTATTTGGTAAAGTGAACAACACGATCACTTTTCACTGTATCGAAAGGTGCTGGTATGTAAGGCGTTCTTCCTGTGCCGAGAACAAGTGCTTTAGTTGTGTACTCTTTACCAGATTCCGTGGTCACCTTATAGCCCATTTCATTAGGTAAAAGCGCGATATCTTTGACTCTTTGATTGTAGTCCACCAAGTGTTCAAATTGCTGTCCAACCCAGCCGATGTAACGTGAATATTCCTTGCGCAGTGGAAAATCAAGACCAAGATTAAGCACTTCAACTAATTTTTCGTGCTCAAATAAATAGTTCAAATAGGTATATTTACTTCTTGGATTAACAGGCGTAACGAGATCACGGACAGGATTGTTTTGAATGTCCGAACCATTGATTAATACGTCAGGTAACCAATCACAATTGGCTCGACTTTCAAGGAATTTTATTTTTAATCCTAACGATTGCTCTTTTTGGGCAATCGCCAATGAAATATTTGCTGGCCCAAAGCCAATCGCCAATACATCGTAATCTGTCACTTTAAATTCCGCCTGTTATGCTAATAGAGTTAGCTGAATGACTTATCCAGCCACCCTTCTTGAAAAATTGTTAATTGATATGTCTTCGATAAACTGCACAACGGCAGCTGGCCCAGCATAAACGCCGTCAAACCCTGAAGATTTAAGGTTTTCTACTTGTTTTGCAAGTTTGGTGGGATCTGTATTGAGTTTGCCGCCGATACAGAGTTCAAAGCCTAAACGTTGTTTTTGTTTCGCCAGCGAGCGAGCGAGTTGCTTGCCTTCCATATAACCATGACCATTAACGGTGGAAACCACTACAAGATCGGGCTCATTTTTTTCACATTCGTCTATCACTAGATCGTTAGGAACGCAAACACCAAGATTATTAACATCATACCCCTGTTCTTTGAGGAGCAACTCCATATAAATGAGGTTCCAACCGTGGGAGTCCGAAGGAATTGTCGTCAATAGTGCCTTTTTCATTTTATTATTAGCTCCTTAGTGCTATCGCCATTAGATCCTTTTATATGGCTAAGAACATATATATATGTGCATTCAGCGCGTCAAAGTCAAAAGTGCCTAAAGCGAGTCCTCATAAAAAAAGCCATTCTATGCACCTGTTAGTCAACTGTCAACCGATTTCGCGACATTATGGATATAAGTACGTTACAAGCTGTTACAGCTTGTTACAACCTGATAACGTTTGGATAAAAATCGGGGCAGTAATTATACCATATCCCTGTAATTGAAATGACCAAAGTATTATAACCAGGAACCCGATCAAGATTTGTAACATTTACTTAACAATAAAAGGTGGGTTGCGATTGATTCAAATCAATTAAATCTATAGTATGCGTTGCCGATAATAACCAAATTCACTCTCAATGGCTTTACAGGAGGAAAAAACAGTGGTGCAATCCATCAATATAAACCAGCTTCCTTACAAAACAACACTCAAGC
>JABSOG010000647.1 GCA_013216025.1 Algicola sp.
TTAAGAACACCACCACTCTAGCGTTAGTTAGAAGTTGAGACCCAGAATATTTTTTTCGAATTTCCAATAACAGCGCTAAAGAAAGATGCTCAGCTTTTTCTTTGTTTAAATAATATCGGGTTGAATGCGTCACACCAATGTCAGCATGTTTAAAAAAAGAGTTTATGATTGCAACATTAGACAATTTAATGACATTGATCATCCCTTGCTCAACAACTTCACTGCCATTTTGCAAGTAAACATCATTGAAGGTGTTCAGTCTTTTAGAGCCGCCGCCATCTTTAAATAGGTATGAAAGGATAAAATTGTCTCTTTCCTTTTGACCCCTTAGCACGGCACCTGTGATCATGAGTGCCACTTTATAATGGTAATATGACCGACCCGTGTTATGGATCAATTGGTTTATGTCATCCGAACCAAGATGGGTAAGTTTGAGATAATTAAAACCACCGCTTTTAACATCATAATACTCTGACTGAATGAGATTATTAATGGTATATTCCACAACCTCTTTAGAAGGCAATCCATCAAGATAAACCTGATGCACTTGCTCTTTACCAATGAAGTAATAAACAAGCCCTATAAAGCCAACGAGCAGTACAACGATATTGTATTTCATATACGGCCTGAATTTGTTTAGTGAACTAACTATTATTAATGTAATTGGCACAAGAGACTTTTTCAATAGTCAACTGTTTAAAACGCTCAATTATCGCACAAATCACTTACCTCCTTTACACCTTTCGACATATCCAGTGGGGTATTAAGTATCGCGCTTATTCTTTACGCCACATTGCTTGTCTTAATGCTGTTTTATTTCAACATCAGCATGGACAGCTGACCAATGGATAACCAAGCAGTTAAAACAGCGACCTGACAATCTATGGATGCTGATACATTAACAAGCACATACAAAGACTGATAGAATCAATCCAAACAACAAAATAAAACGAAAAATCAATGAAATACGAGGAATCGTTAACCATCGACGAAGATGGTAAGCAGCAAGAAATCATCCATTTGTATGATTTAAACCAGACACTGGTGCTCGACTATAACCAAGACCCCAGTCACATTGTGCTCAGTGACATGACAACTGGCGCTGTTATCAAGAGATTCACTTACGGTGAAAATAGGGGTGACGGCAGTGATTACGAGGGCAGTCTTGAAGGGTTCAGTTTTGCGGTGTCGCCAAGACACAATTACCTCATCATCAAAGAAGCTATTTATGGTCAAAGCGTCGATGACCTGTATGCAACTCTATACTGTCTAAAGAGCTGTCTTAAAGATTGCAGCGCAAAAGATGCCGAATTAAAGACGCCACGCAACGTTGAATCACTGGGAGCGTTAAAAACAGTCGAATTTCACTCTTGGTATCACCTCACCTTTATGTTCAGCAATGACGAAGACGAAAGTGAACTGTGGGTGCAAGGGCAAATGGTCGATAACCTCGAATTGATTGACCACTATCAATACGGCGGCAGCGAACCCGTTAAAGATGCACCGCAGTGCACAGAAGCGAAGCTTTATAAAGTCAACTCTTACCCTTCGGTGCCCTTGGACCACGAGATAAGAGATGGCGGACGTCAATTCGGATTGGCTGCCCACACAGTGGTTAACGATTTAAATCGTATGAAGCGTGACCAGTTGCGGGCACTATCGCAAATAGATCTCGACAAAGAATACATCGCCAAGCTGTATAAAAAGCACAATGACTTTTCAATTGAACACCTTTTGTTGGCATCATCAACTTTTGCACCCGACACCCAAGCCATTAAATCGATGTTGGATACGCTCGACCTTAAGTTCTATTGTGCCCAAGACACCACAAAAATAGACGTGACGTTAGAGACCATTGTTGTCTATTCATCGCCTGAAAGTTCGATATCTGCCGCTATGCAAACCATCACACTGTTGAGCAAATTAGCTCAGGAGCATGGTTTGGTTTATCAAGGATATTCTGTAACCAATACTCAGCAAAAGGCACTAACATGGCAGCAAGCCATCGAGCTTTGTTTTGGCCAATACCAATTTTTGTGTCAATCGGTCACCGACAAAACGTTGAGTCTTGACAGTTTTATCCCTCGCTTTCATGCCTTAGCGAAAATACACAACAAGCTCGAATTTGATGACTATTTCAGCGAAACCCAGTGGCACAAACTCGATACATTGTCGACAGGGTTAAGCCAGTTTGATGATTACGATATTACAGAGGCGCAATTGTTGGACTTGATGTAACACTCGATTACAATGAACTAAAACCACGTATATGGACCCATTTATATCATGCAGTTTTTCCCAATATATTTAGACACCACACAAACCGCAGTACTGGTGGTTGGTGGCGGCGAAGCGGCTACCCGAAAAGTCGAGCTGATGCTCAAAACAGCGGCGAAAGTCACCGTGGTTTCGCCTCAATTATCGCCAGCACTGACACAGTTGCATCAACAAAACCACATCAACCATATCGCGGGCACCTACCAAAAAAGCCAGCTCAAAGACAAGCAATTGGTTTTTGTTGCCGCAGACGATAACGAATTGAACAAAATCATTCGCGAAGATGCCCGCCATAGCGCCGTACTGGTCAACGTGGTCGACTCACCCACCCATTGTGATTTTATCACCCCATCAATAGTCGACCGCTCACCACTGACCTTTGCAATATGTAGCGAAGGCCAGTCGCCAGTGCTGGTGCGTTATTGGCGCGCCAGGCTCGAAGCCCTAGTACCACAAGGCTTGGGGCTGGTCGCCCGGTTTGCCGGTGAAAAACGTCAACAGGTTAGGCAACTGCTCGACAGCATCACCAAACGCCGTAACTTCTGGGAACATTTTTTCTCGTCAAAGCGCTCAGAAGACCTCGAACAGGCCAAAATCTTGTTTGACCAATTGATAGGGCAGCAAGACAACGACCAACCAGTTAAAGGAGAATTGTATGTCGTCACAGCACCAGATCATCCTGATTTTTTGACTTTGGTTGCGTTACGAAACATGCAAAAAGCCGACATCGCTCTATATGACAACACTGTTTCACCACTGGTGCTAGAACTGATCCGGCGAGATTCAGAGCGTGAATTGGTCGATGACCAAAATATCGAAGCAAAAATAGACACTTATATAAAGCAGGGATTGAGGGTGTGTTATTTGTCGACCAAACCAAAATAGACTTTATTTACCGCCTTAAGCTTTCGTTAAGCTGACTGTTTTAACTTAACCACATCAAAATTCAATCTGTTAAACAAATAAGAGGCGACTGCTGTGGATATGATATTTAGGTGGGTTTTACTGGGTTATTTCGTGTTATTTATTGTCGTGGCACTGCTCTATCGAACCTATAGGGTTTACAAAAATACTGGGATAAATGCGCTGAAACAAAAGCCGCAAGAACGCTCGCTAAAGCTGTTGGCGGCAGCACTAAAAGTCCATTTTGTGTTGATTGTCGGCTTAATTGTCGATCATTCCTTTAATTTGGGTGTGTTAACCACCAATCGCTTTGAATGGCTAGATTCAACCTTTACATCCTCTATTGGCGCGGTATTGCTGTGTATATCCCTGCCTGTGATTGTGTTATCGCAAGTTCAAATGAGTAGCTCTTGGCGCATTGAGGTCGACAGTCAAACCAACAACGAATTGATCACCTTGGGTTTATTTAAATATTCAAGAAACCCCATCTTTTTGGCCATTCGAACCAGTTATTTCGCAATGTTTTTAGTGGTGCCCTGCCCTTATTCGCTGGCAGTTTTCATCTTTGGTGATGTTTGCTTTATGATTCAGGTATACAAAGAAGAGCAGGCGTTGAAACAAGTGTATGGCGCAGATTATCAACACTATTGTGCTCGGGTGCCTAGGTGGATCTGACCAGAGATGTGTTAATCAATGGGATTTTGCCAATAATACTGTGCCACCCAAGGCTGATTGGGTTTGGATTCAATAAGGCTTAGGTATTTACTCAGCTTGTGAATAATTAGAATATGGTCCCACCTTGGGCTATGCGTGCCAATTAATATCGATTTTCTTTTGATTCGCCATGCAATCTCGTAGGTATAAATTGATAAGGCTCTGATATGGCACGCCTGATTCTTCGGCCATATTTTTAAAGTAAGAAATGACATCTTCACCCAATCGCATTGTCACTGATTTCTTTAATTTACTTGCATAAGGGTTATTGCGAGACTTCATTGTGGAAAAATCATATTCATCTTTCATCATTAGTTACCTCGATGATAGTGTTTACTTTCTTTTTTCGTCGCTTTTCGCGCTGAAATCATTCTAATTGTATTGCCATCATCGCGTTCACAATGACAAACAATCAACAAATTAGTTTCAATAATCATTCCAAGCATCAAAAAACGGTCTTCTGTTTCAGAATTATCTTGGTCAAAGAATTGTACTGCAAACTCATCAAAAAATACTGAACGGGCTTCTTCAAAAGAAATACCGTGCTTTTTAATATTTTTCGTCTCTTTTTCAGCATGCCAATCGAACTTAATCATATGTACATTGTATGTATGACAGATTCGATTGTCAAAAAGCAAAGACATCAAGCCCCTAAACCAACAACCCCACCACCCAAGCCGCCAGCAAAACACTGATCATCTGCCAAAACCTCACCGGATCCCGCTCCAACAAGGGTTTGTTTTTATAGGCTTGCTCGGCATTTAAACTCGGTTTGGTGATATCCGTCATAAACTCTGAATAGGCTTCATAACGATATTTGGGGTTGGCTTTTACCGCTGTTTTCAGCGCTTCGTCGAGCCATAGCGGGATGTCTTCGCGGTGAACTTTGGCGCTGCGATAGTGCCACTTTTCTAGTGGTAAGGGTTTCTTACCTGCCCTTGTTTGAAACGGATAGGGCAATTCGCCTGTGAGCATTTCATAAGTGATCACCCCCAGCGAAAACAAGTCGCTTTGATACGTGGAGCTGAGGTTGATTAGAGTTTCGGGGGCGATGTAGTTCACCGTGCCCATGGGGTGGGTTTCGACTGGGTGCACCAGCTGTTCTTCTATTGCAGCGAACGAGGCCTAAATGTATATGATCAATGTTAT
>JABSOG010000648.1 GCA_013216025.1 Algicola sp.
TCCAAACGCCGGACGCTCCGAGGCAGAGTGCCGCGGCGAGGTGACGTCCGGTAGTGACGCCGCCAGCGGCGATGATGGGCGTGTCGCCGGCCATGGCGGCAATCTCGGGAACGATCGAAAAGGTACCCACCGCTCCGGTGTGTCCGGCCGCGTCATAGCCTTGGGCGATGACGGCATCGACGCCGGCATCGAGCTGCCGCTTGGCTTGCCGCGCCTTGCCAACGAGGCCAAAGACCTTGATGCCATTCATTCTACCAACGATGATTTGGCTGATAACGGGTGGCAAGATTACACCACTGAAGACTTGAAAGTGTACCTGATTGAAGGTGACCACTTGACCATGCATTTTGATCAGGGACTGGCGCAAATATGCGAGCATATTAATCAACATTTGGCCAACTGTGATGACAGTTGAATATTGGTGTGCTACTGATTGAACGATCGGGGTCTTTGTTTAATTTTTATTCGCTGAAACAAAGGATTGCAGTAAAAATTTGATAAAAAAAATGTGCTCATAAATGCTGCGAATTAAGGGCTTTATACACATATTTGGGTGTGTATGAGGCTTTTGCGGTGGTGTTGGGCTAGGTCCGGGACATTTTTTTGCGGATGTTTGGCTTATGACCCTATAACCTTCTGTTTTTAGGATGAATATTTCGCACCTATACTCTATGCTATAGATACTGCCACACCGATGTGAAAAAGGGATCCATGCGCGTTACCTTGTTGTTGTTGATTTTAATGCAGCCGATGTTGTTATTGGCCGCACAGACCGCAGTGCGTTTTGAGCGACTGGGTATTGAAGACGGATTGTCACAAAGTGTCGGTTTGTCCATCGTGCAGGATAATCAGGGGTATATGTGGTTTGGTACTACCGATGGTTTGAATCGCTATGATGGCTATCAATTCAAGCAATTCCGTTACAATCCCAATGATGCAAGCAGCGTGACCAATAACTGGATCTCTGTCATCTATGAAGACAGTGTTGGCCAGTTGTGGATTGGTACCGAAGGCGGCGGAATAAATCGCTATGATCGCAAAACCCAGCGATTCTCCCATTTAATCAATAACTCGAATGATCCCACCAGCCTCAGCCATAATGTCGTTACGGCCATTGGCGAAGATGCACAAGGTGGGCTTTGGATTGGCACATTGGATGGTGGAGTCAATCGTTATGATGCCAAAAAAGACGCTTTTGAACGGTTTTATCATGACAGTGTCGACAACACCAGTTTAAGTCACAACAGTGTTCGTGTTATTTATAACGACAGTAAAGGTAATTTGTGGATAGGCACTGATGGTGGTGGATTAAACCGCTATGACGCCAAAAACAACCAATTTGTCAGTTATCAACATGACGCAGCCAATCCCAACAGTATCAGTCACAACAGTGTTTACGCCATACATGAAGACAGTCAGGGTCGTTTGTGGATTGGTACTTTTGGCGGCGGCCTGAATCGATTTGACAGCTATAATCAAACATTTAAGCGCTTTAAACACCAAACCTCAGAGGCTTACACCCCAGGTCATGAGAATATCCGCACTATCAATGAAGACTTGCAAGGCGTTTTGTGGATTGGCACAGATGACGGTTTAAGTCTTTTTGACAAAGGGCGCAAAAACTTTGTCACTTTACGCAACCAGCTATCTGATCCGTTTAGTTTAGGTAACAACAGTATTCGTTCAATCTATGTGGATGGACAGGGGTTGGTGTGGTTGGGTACCTTTGGCGGTGGCATCAATTTGGTTGATTTTCGTCAAAGTCAGTTTGGTCATGTCAAACATGATGCCTCTGACGACACCAGCCTGGGTGATAATTTTGTGTTTACGATGCATCTGGACGCTAAAAACGCCCTGTGGGTAGGCACTTTTGGCGGAGGTATACACCGCCAAGTGAGTCCCGGTGCTGATTTTGAGCATTTCTTGCATCAACCAGACAATCCTGACAGCCTGAGTAACGATTATGTGTGGTCGATTAATGAAGACCGTGATGGCACATTTTGGGTCGGCACTATGGGTGGTCCCAACCAAATGGATACCGACAGCGGTAAGTTCAAACCTTTTGAGCATCAACTGCCCGCGCATTCTTCTTTGAGTGGCGAGAATATTTCTGCGATTTTAAAAGATGCCAGCGGCGTTTTGTGGTTGGGTACTCGCGGTCAGGGCATTATTCGTTTTGATCAAGGCAAAGGCGAATATATCCGCTATAAGCATCAGGTGACGGACCCATTCAGCCTTAGTAACAATGTTATTATGACCATTTTTGAGGACTCTAAAGGGGTTATTTGGATTGGTACCCATAATGGTATGAATCGCTATGATGAAAAAGGAAAAAGGTTTGAACGGTTTGTTCATGACCCGAAAGATCCGGTCAGCTTAAGTCAGGGATTTGTTGCTACTATCTTTGAAGACGATCGAGGCATCATTTGGGTGGGCTCATCCGGCGGACTGAATAAATTCGACGGCAGTGAGTTTGTCCAGTACCGCGAAAGTGATGGTTTGGCCAATAGTGTTATTTACTGTGTTATTCAGGACAACACTGGCCTGTTGTGGATGAGTACTAATCTGGGGTTGTCGAATTTTGAACCTGATACCGGAAAGTTTAACAATTATGACGTCGACGCCGGTTTACAAAGCAACGAATTCAACCTCAGTGCCTGTACCAAAAGTGATGAAGGGGAGTTGTTTTTTGGCGGGATCAACGGGTTCAACCGTTTCTTCCCTGAAAACCTCAATAAAGATAAGAAACCACCAGTCGTCGTGTTCACCGACTTTTTGGTGTTTAATAAAAAAGTCGCGGTACAATCAAATCAATCGAAAGATTCAACAGACTTTGTGCTGTCACAAGCCATCGATCAGGTGACGGATATCACGCTGACACATAGACAAAACCTTGTTTCGTTCGAATTTGCCGCACTGGATTATCACAGTCCAATGAAAAACGGCTACCAGTATATGCTTGAAGGGTATGATGAAGAGTGGATTGGCGTTGATGCCAAAATTCGTCGGGCAACTTATACCAATCTGCCGTCTGGCGATTTTACCTTGCGGGTCAAGGCCAGTAATGCTGATGGTTATTGGAATGAACAGGGCGCTTCAATTAGTATCGAAGTTCGACCGGCCCCTTGGTTTACGTGGTGGGCGTTTGTGCTTTATATTGGTTTGATTGTGTTAATCATTTACGCCATTGTGCATAACCATATCGAGCACAGCAAAATGCGTCATGAACTGTCGCTTGTTGATCGGCTTAAGCAACTCGACAGACTTAAAGATGCTTTTTTGGCCAATACCTCCCACGAATTGCGAACCCCGATCAACGGTATTATTGGTTTAGCTGAATCGCTTATTGATGGTGTTGCGGGCAAGATGTCTGATGATGCCAAGAGAAACCTGAGAATGGTGGTCACCAGTGGCAAACGTTTGTCTCGTTTGGTGAATGACATTCTCGATATGTCAAAACTCAAACATGGCGGGGTTGAGTTGCATACTCAAGCGCTAGATTTGCATTCGCTGGTTGATGTGGTCTTGACGTTGTCAAAACCACTGGTCGCTAAAAAGGACGTCGAGTTGGTCAACGATGTGGCGCGATCTTTGCCAGCAGTTGAGGCTGATGAAGATCGTTTGTTGCAAATACTGCACAACCTGGTAGGCAATGGGGTTAAATTTACCGACAGCGGCATCGTTAGTGTTACCGCGCAAATTGTCAATGATCGTATAAGGGTTAGTGTTCAAGATTCGGGTATTGGTATCCCTGATGACAAGTTAGACACCATTTTTGAATCATTTGCTCAGGTTCAGAATGACAACGCACGTTCTTATGGTGGTACAGGACTGGGATTGACCATCACTAAACAATTGGTAGAACTTCATTCGGGTAGGATTGAAGTGACATCGATACCAGAAAAAGGATCCACTTTTTCTTTTACATTGGCATCATCACAAGAAAAACCCACTGGGCGGATTGCTGTCAGATCTCCGCAAGTGCCATCTAAGCCGGAACCGGTTCAAGCAGTGCCTATTCAGTCAAAGCCCATTCAGTCAAAGAGTGTACCGCCCCAGACGGTTGAGCCTGCGCCCGTTCAGACCAAGCTTCAGCCCAAGCCGGGGCATATTAATGCCATTGCAGCAGACACCGCTAGCCTTGAAAAAATAGATCGTCAACATGATGGCAGTGGTTTTAGGTTGTTGATTGTTGATGATGAACCGATAAACCTACAAGTGCTGCACAACATCTTGTCGATGGAAAACTATCTGCTGGTTGAGGCGCAAAACGGCATCGAAGCACTGGAAATTATGAAGAATGACGGGCCTTTTGACATGGTGTTGTTGGATATCATGATGCCAAAAATGTCGGGTTACGAGGTGTGTGAAACCTTGCGTAAGACTTATTCGGTCAGTGAGTTGCCGATCATATTTTTGACCGCTAAAAACCAGGTTGAAGATTTAATTTGCGGGTTTGAACTCGGTGCCAATGATCACTTGAGCAAACCGGTCACCAAACATGAGTTGCTGTCGAGGGTTGAAATTCACCTTAAAATGCACGATATCAACCGCAATCTAGATAAAATTGTCAACGAACGTACGGCGCAAATTGTCGCCACTCAGAAAAAGCTGGTATTGTCAGAAAAACTGGCCTCGTTGGGTACCTTGATGGCGGGGGTCGCTCATGAAATCAATAACCCCACCAACTTTGTTCATGTCAGTGTGCAAAACATGGAGGCAGACTTGGCAAGGTGCCGACAGTTCATCTTTGACTTGGCGGGTGACGATGCCGACGAAGAGATACTGGAGAGCTTCCGAGGTCAGTTTGACCCGTTGACTGAACATCTCGAAACCATCAAAGAGGGCACTACACGGATTAAAACCATCGTTAAGGATTTAAAAACCTCCAGTCATATGAACGAAGAGGACCAATCAGAGGTTTGCATTACCGACATATTGGTTTCAACGGTCAATCTGGTTTCGACGCAATACAAAGGGGCAGTCGAAATCGTTACCGAATTTGACGCAACGCCTTTTATCACCTGTTATCCG
>JABSOG010000064.1 GCA_013216025.1 Algicola sp.
CCAGTTATGCTTGAACAAAAAGCAGCTCCCATGGATACTCTCCCTATGATTTATTCTAATTACCGACAAACTGGATTACTCATGTTCAGAATCATTCTGTTAACCCTGCTTTGTTTTGTTGTCAGCGAAGCCAATAGCAACACCGTGCGGGTTGTTCATTTCAGCGATCCGCATTTGTTCGAAAAGCCAAAGAACCGGGCAGTCGAAGAGCCTATCAACCAGCAGACTTTTCGGCGCAGCATTGAACAAGCCAACACACTCCATGCACAGCAAAAAATCAACTTTGTAGTTCTCACTGGCGACATTGGTATCGAGCAAATGTTTTTGTTTGAATTTAAGGACAAAACTGGTGCCACAATGAGCATTCCTCAAGGCTCCAGCGATGTCACGGGCTCAACCATTCAAGCATTGCTTGACCGACGATTGAGTGTTGATGCATTAAAAAAATCTAACCCTGATTTTAAACAAAGATGGACACAAAGCGTCGACACGCTGGCCAATCTCATCAAAGTTTCACATATTTCTACCTGGTTGCTGGTGCCGGGCAATAATGACCTTTGGGATGAACTCGATAGCTCAATAATAATTTATGCGCAATTTGTGCGCGAAGTCGGCGAAAAAGCCCATAAACTCAACCCAGCCATTAAGGTTGTCGACTTTCGCAAAACAAACAAGCATGACGGCACCCATTTTGAACAGATCACGGGCAAAGATTCGAACGGTCGTACAGTGAAAAAAGACCTGCTGTTTGTTGGTTTTGACAATGCTTCATTTAAGAATAACGGTAAACTCTCGCGGCTGTATCAATCGACTAAAGTCCAAAAAGAGCCAAAGCAAGTCAATATCTCAACGGATGCCCAAATCACCAAAACCCAGCTTGAGCACGTCACCGAATTGCAAAACACCTTGCAACAAAAAACCTATGATTTTGCCTACCTGTTTTACCACATTCCACAAATAGACGATCCGTGGTTGGTGACCAAGCCCGGAGAAAAGTGGGCCGTGGATCGAAAGTCCAAATGGGATCTGTTAAAAGAATTCAAACTCAATCAAAACCTCGACCTAAACTACCAATACTCAGCATGGCAGGTAGACCCAGACGTTCGACAACAATGGCATAAAGTATTGAACAACAAAAAGATTAAAGGATTATTCGCTGGCCATTTTCATGCTGAATCAAAAGACACCTATCAACAGCTGGCCGACTGGAGCAACAAATCTATCGGCAGCTACCCCGGCCTGCCTCTGCTGAATGTGGTACCACCCTTAGCGATTAAAAACGGCATTGTTGAGGCTCGTGGCTTTCAGTTATTGGCCATCGACATTACTGGTAATGTGCAACAAACCATACACTGGTATTCAGATACTGGTGAGGCGTATCGGCGATAATCAACCCCGGGCAAAAAGGGCGTTGCAAAAGCCTAGTTTGATCTCACACGGAGGATGGGTCCTCCAGTGTGAGGTCTGACTCAGCTTTTGTAGTTATTGTGGTTTTACCCGATTGCATCACCAGCCAGTTTACTCCAATCAACATTGACACCCAAAAGAACAACGAGCCTAGGCTTTGTATGTCTGTCACCCAATATTTATTGACGATGGATGCGAGCATCGAGAACAAAAACATATCAATTGCCCCCATCAGGGCGGTGGCTGTGCCTGCCTTGGCTTTAAACGGTTCCATCACCAATTGCAGGCAGCTGGGGTAATATGCACCGCTGGCTATCATAAACAAGCTGTAGGCAACTAAAGTCGACATTAGTGTTGTAGGATAGAATTGCAAGATCAGCGCGCTCAGCACAATCAATGGCCAAAACAGGGCGATGATAGCTTGAGACGAGAAATACTTTTGCAATATTCTGGCTAACGAGCTGCCGACAACCAGTCCACACACCGGCAACATCATGTACGAACCATATTGTTCAGGGGTCAGTGAAAAGTTGTTTTGCAGCGCGAACGGCAAGTAAGTGCCCGAACTCATAAAGAGCAACGTTGGCAACCATTTAAACGAAGCTGCTGTGGTGAACTGTTTATTGGCCAGCAGACTCCCATAATCTTTTATCGTGGACCTGACCGACAATTTATGCACCTGCGGTTGGTCGGGTGGTAACATAACGAAACCGATGACACTGACCAATGCCACATAAAAGGCGAATACCGCAAACGTCACCTGCCAATCAAATGCGGTGGTGAGCCAACCGCCAATAAACGGAGCCAATACTGCAACAAAACTGGCGGCAATCGCCAGACTGCCCAACGCTTTTTTGAGCTTGTCACCCGACATGGTGCTGCCCAATACTACTCGGCTCAAAATTAACGGTGCACCTGCGCCAAGGCCTTGTAAAACCCGGCCAAATGCCAACATGTCGGCACTGTATGACAGGTAACACAACACACTGCCGAATAAAAAGAGTGACTGTCCGGTGATAAACACCTTGCGCCGTCCGATGGCATCAGTCCACGGACCATAGAATAATTGTGACAGACCAAAGCTAATAAAATACAGCATGATGATCTGCTGCGCGGCGGCATCGCTGAGGTTAAAGTGCGCCGCAATCTGCGGCAGTGAGGGTAAAAATAACTGAGTGCCGAACTGGGCACTTGATAACAATAATATCGCAAGAATCAATCTCAAAACTACGTCTCCTATCTACTACCGGCACCCATTTGCCGACTTGTTTTTCTTTGCTATGGCCTTCGGCCACTTAAGGTCAAGGGATTTCAACACGGAGCCACGGAGATACGGAGAAAGAAAGAGAAAATCAAAAAACGAAAAGCGATTAATGTAAAGGGCTACCGATTGCCCGTAGGTTATTACCAATTATCTTTTAGTGTTTTAATCTTTTAATCTTTTCCTCTTTCTTTCTCCGTGCCTCCGTGACTCCGTGTTGAGGCTTTTGACCTTCAAGCCATCAGGCGTCTAAATATAAAGCCCGAAGGGGTCAATCAGAAAGAGAATGTATTCTATTATTAATTAACAAGAACAAAAATGGTTTAATAGGCTAAACAATTATGCCTAACAGGCATCAATAGGACAGAATATGGACTGGTTAACCGCAACGCGAAGTTTTTGCATGGTCGTCGAGCATGGCAGTTTTACTGAGGCGTCGAAGATTGCCGAGGTTTCACCCTCCGCTATTTCTAAGCGCATTGAATGGCTCGAAAAGAGCCTTAAGCTCACTTTGTTTGTTCGCACCACGCGGCAAATTCATCTTACCGAGGCTGGGCAAGAATTTTTACCTCGGGCCAACAGCTTGATCAGCCAGTTCGATTCAATGATCACCGAAACGCAATTTGGTGCCAAACATCCCTCGGGCATGTTGCGCATTGCAGCGCCCTTATCGGTTGGCAGCTCTATTTTAATGCCCCACATTGAAGCGTTTCTTGAACTGCACCTGGCAGTCAAAATTCAACTCGATGTGCAAACCTTTGGTTCTAATCCAGACCTTGATCATGACTTGGTGATCTGCCGTAAAAAAGAAGATTTTGATTCGGCGTCTCACCGTGGCGTCAAACTCAAAACCTATCGCATGGGCATTTATGCCTCGCCCAACTATTTGAACAAACACCCGCCAATCACCTCCATCAACGAACTCGAAAAACACAATATGATCATCGCCGGATTTCAGCGCAAATTGGGGGTGCTTGAAATGAACAACGGACAAGAGATTTCACTGGCCAAACACAATTTTGTTTCTGACAATCTTGATGCGTTGTTATACGCCGCCATTCGCGGTATGGGCATTATTTTTGCCACCCGGGTTTACATCAAAAAAGAAGTCGACGCCGGTTTGCTGGTGCGGGTTTTACCCGAGATAAAAAGCACCGATAGGGAGCTGTGGGCGTTTTATCCCAAAACAGAACATATGCCGCTGAAAAGCCGATTATTTTTAGATTTTATCAAGAGCAGGCTCTAGTTAAGTTATAAATATTTATACGTTAGATTTGACATAGATAGTTTTTAATATACGATAAAGTTAACGTATATCTATTCAGCCCAGTGAAACAGTATCATGCAACAAGATAACAGCACTATGCCACAAGATAACAACAGCACCGCACTTAGAATTCCACTCTACACGCCGCATCACATCAATCACGATGCACTTGAACGGTCGTTGGTTAACCACAAGGGCATTTTACATAATTTGATGGCAGATGTATGGCAAAACATTGCCAAAAGTGTGCCACATTACTCGTTACTCTGCGGTCCATCAGGCACCGGTAAAAGCCATATGTTAGCGCTGTTCTATCATCGTTTGATGGCAGACGAAACCCTGCGTACTCACGCCCAAATTGTTTGGTTTGCTGAACATGAATGGACCATTTATGACTATAGCGATCTACTATTACGCCTGCTCGAACAGGTCACGCCGCCCGCCAAAATCATTGATTTTAAGCAACAGTTAGATGCGCTTTACCTAATGCCTACCAATAAAATGCAGCCAGCCGCCGAGCATTTATTAAGCCTGGTATTGAGCGAAAAGCTGTTACTGATTTTGAGCGAAAACTTTGACGTATTATTGGCTGGATTCGGCACATCAGATCAGCGAAAGTTGATGGCCTTTTTGCAAAATAATCAGCAAATATCGCTGGTCACAACAGCAACCAACGAGATTAAATCAGGCCCCTTTAAAGCGTTTTTTGCCATTGAACCGTTTGAACCATTATCCCTCAATGAAGCCATTTTGTTGCTTAATCGCATCGCCACGCTCACCGGAAAACCTAATTTAGCCCAAGTGTTCAACAGCCCTGCTGGCAAAGTCAGTGTCAACGCCCTGCACCACTTAGCTGGTGGCATCAGCCGGGTTTATGTGGCTTTTGCCCAAATGGTGCAGCACGATCCACTCATTGAATTTGGTGCTGTGATGCTTCGCATTCTCGACCAACTCGGCCCAGCCTTTCAAACCCGGCTAAAACACTTGTCACCTCAACAACGCAAACTTATTGCGTCACTATCTCGCAAATCGGGCACAACACCAGTCGTTGAGATAGCCAAATACAACCGAATGAGCCAACAAACGGCTTCAGGACAGTTGAAGAAACTCCGAGACAGCGGTGACGTCAAGTCCACTGCGGTGGGCCGGACGTCTCACTACGAGATAGCTACACCATTGATGCGTCTGGCGCTGGTACTTGAACAACCACAAAGCAGGCCGGTTCACCATTTACTGAGCTTTTTGAGTCACTGGTTTGCCAGCCGCGAACAAGGGCTTTTGACCCAAGATGGCCAGTGTTTTGTGTTCGACAAACACTGGCTGCACCAAGTCAACCACCCAACTTCGCTGCCATTGAATATTCGTATTCAGCACCATATCAACAGTTATCTCGAAGCGCTTGTTGCTGGTACGCCCTGCCAGTTTATGATGCTCAGAGAAAAAATCTTTGAGGTTGCCCAGTTATTGCACGCCGAGCAAGACGAGACGATGAGGCTGGACCACATCAACCTTTTGTACGGCTTGGCCTGTCACAATTTGATCAACAATAACGACAATCACGCCTTGGGTTGGTGTCACGACCTGTATGATTTTGCCCAGACCGTTGCCAGCACCACACTGTGGAAACACATCGCCCAACTTACCGTAAACCTGACGGCGATGTTTGCCGTAGCAGGCAGAGTTATCGATACCCAGCAAATGCTCAGTCAGCTTGAAAAACTCGAAACAGGCCTACACAACCTGCCATTTTCTATCGCGCTGTCGCATTGCCTGATTGCCAAGGCCAAGGGATATGCGCTGATCAACGATAAGGCCAAAACCCAGCAAACATTAGAACAAATGCGAATGCGGGCTGACAAACGCAACAACCCACAAATCGCCGGAGCTTATGCTCATGCGGTAAAAGCCACCCTGACTTATGTCGCCGCCCATGACGAAAGGCTGGCACTTAAGCTGTTTAAACACGTAGAAGACATCAGCAACAAGTATGACCATACCGAACTGCTATTTTCGTGTGCCAGAGCGTTGTGGACGGCGTTGCCAAAGGTTTTACCCTTTGCTCGGATTGTTCAATTAATCGCTCAGGTGAATACCCTAAGCACGTTTAATCACGAAGTTTGCCTGTTGTTGCGCGAACTGGCGCAAAAGCCTGACCACGACCAGGCGAAAAATCACGAATTGTTGTGGCAAAAGATGGTGGTACTGGGCTGCGAGTCGGTTTTTGCGGCTGGATGGGTGCAGGTGGGTTTATATTTGGCGACACAGGCGCCTCAGAACTATCGTTCATGGTTCAACGGGTGTTTGCCGCTGCTAGGCAAAGAAGCCAGCTTGCAACACAGCCGGAATGTTCTATTGGCGGTGCAGGCTTATCTTGATCATGAGCGAGACCCGCATCAGTTGCTGGTGCTGCCGCAGGAAGAACGAGTCTTGGTGTTGGCTGCGCTTGAGGGCTAATTTACTGGCCTTAAGGTCAAAAGCCTCAACACGGAGGCACGGAGCCACGGAGGAAAGAAAGAGGAAAGATTTAAAAACTTAAAAGACTTGGAATGTTTAAAAAAACAATTAATGATTTACCCAATATATTATTTTTTAGGCTTTTGATTTTGCCCTTCTCTTTCTTTCTCCGTGCCTCCGTGACTCCGTGTTGAGATCTTTTGACCTTAAAGGCCGCAGGCCGTCCCCGCGCTAGCGGCAAAAACTAGGTTTCTTCCTCGGCCTCCTCAATAGCAAAGGTCCGGCCCAGCAGCACACAAGCGTTGGCCTCTGGCACCGGTTTTGAAAAATAGTAACCCTGTATCAAGTTACATTTCCGCTCGGTTAAGAATGCCAATTGTTCTGTGGTTTCGACCCCCTCGGCAATACAATACATGCCCAGACCGTGGGCCATCGCTATGATTGATTCGATAATCGCCTCGTCGTTGGTGTCAATGCCGATATCTTTGACGAATCCTCGGTCAATCTTGATGATGTCGATGGGGAATTCTTTGAGGTATTTGAGCGATGAATACCCAGTGCCAAAGTCGTCTAGTGCCAATATAAAACCAAACGCGGTCAGGCGGTTCATGGTATCGATGGCTTTTTTGATGTCGGTCATTAACGCGCTTTCAGTGATCTCAAAGCGCACTGACGAAGCCGGTAATCCACTGGCCCGCAGCAACAGTTCACAGTCTTCTGCCAACGATTCCTGCTCCAAATCTTTAACCGACAGATTCACCGACAAATAAGGATTATGCCCCATATCGTGCCAGCGGCGTAAATCAATCAAACCTTGCTTAAGCGCGGTCTGGGTCATTTTAACAATCAAGCCGATGTCTTCAGCCACGCCAATAAAGTGATAAGGCGCTATCAGTCCATTGGCCGATTGCCACCGCATTAACAACTCAAACCCTTTCACCTTCATGGTGTTAGCATCCACAATCGGCTGATAATAATTAATAAATTCGTCGTTGAGATAGGCCTGTTTGATGTTGTTTTCTTGCTCCAACTTAACCCGTGCCTTTTCGTTCATTTCGACGGTAAAATACTGAAAATTGTTACGTCCGGCCTCTTTGGCATGATACATCGCAACATCGGCGCTTTTCAGCAGGTCGGTGTGGTTCTGCGCATCTTCTGGATACAATGCAATACCAATACTGGGTGAGATACTGACAGTATTTTTACCCAGACGAATAGGTTGATCGATTTGATCGATGATCTTCTGCGCAATATGACTGACATCTTCAATGTTATGGAAAGATTCGAGCAATACCACAAACTCATCACCACCGAGGCGGGCAACGGTATCCCCCTCGCGCAACACGCTTTGCAGCCGCTTGGCGACATCAATCAGCAACAAGTCGCCAACGTCGTGACCCAATGAATCGTTGACCTGTTTAAATCGGTCTAAATCGATGAAAAACAACGCCATGGTGAAACTATAACGGTGGGCATGTTCAATCGCATGTTTAATCCGGTCAAGCAACAATGCCCGATTGGGCAAGCCGGTTAAACTGTCGTAACTGGCCAAATGGCGAAGGTCGTTTTCTGCCGCTTTTTGGGCGGTAATATCGGTTAATACAATGACATAAAACGCCACTTCATCGGCTTTGCCTGCCACCGCATTAACACTCATGATCACCGGGTGAGCCTGAGCGTCACTGTCAACCACTTGTTCTTCGCCCAGCCAATGTTCGCCAGACATCAATTCGTTGAGTATTTCGGTGTAAAACGCTTTCTTTTTCCGATCAATACCAATAATAGAACTGGCGCTGTCGGGCAGCACTTCAACATCGACCAAACCAAAGGTATCTCTGAACGATTGATTGGCGGCAATCGGTTCTTGGTAAACATCAAGAATCAACACCCAGTCACGGGTTTGTTTAAACGCCTCGCCAAATAATCTGGCCTGCTCTTCGTTGGCTTTTGTTTCGGTAATGTTGGTGTAGGTGCCAGTGATCCGCAGCGGTTTGCCCTGCTCGTTTTTCTCGGCCACCATGCCCAAATCGCGAAACCAGAACCACTCTGAGTTGCTGTCTTTCATCCGGTAGGTGCACTCGAAATTGTTTTCGGGGTTGGCCAAAAACATCGCCCAAGCCGACTCGAAGTCACACTGATCATTGGGATGCACCAAATCAACATGTTGCACAAACGACAGATATTTGGGCAGGTTCTGATGATTCAACAAGTCGCCGACCCTTTGTTCAAACATCACATTATGCTCGGCCTGCCAGTCCCATACTCCACTGCCGCTGCCTTTAAGCGCAAGGCTCAACCGTTCTTCACTGACCACCACTTCTTGGTGGGCCTGTAACAATCGTTCAGCCTGACGCTGACGACGACGCGACAAGACAAATACCGCAGACAATAGAATGATGAAATAAAAGCCGTAAGCCAACGGCGATGCCCAAAACGCATAGCTGACCGAAATAAACACCGACTTAGGCGCACTTTCTCGCCCAGATTGGGGCTCTACCGCCACCACCGAAAACGTATACTCGCCCGGTTGCAGCTGCGGAAACATAATCGAATTTTTTCGACTTTCAGGGTATTTTATTGAATCTTTACCTTTTAATTCAAAACGATATAGAGTTTTGCTTTCGCGGGTAAAATTCAACGTCGAAAAGCTGACCTCTAAACCAATATCAAAATAATTAAGCTCTAAATGGCTGCCACTTAAGTCGGTCAGCGGCATCGACAGTACTCTAGAAAGCAGGCCCAGATTGGTGATCTTAACGTCGAAGGCATCGTTTTGTTTGGTCTGAAACAGCAGAGGATCAAAAATGGTAACACCCAGCATCGAAGCAAAAGCCAGCTTGCCATTCTTCAACCTGACCGATGAATTGATATTGGCCCCACCGTTGAATTCATTGGTCGCCAGTCCATCTTTAATGGTGAAATGCTCTAGATGGTGGCTCGCCCCATCAAGGCGCACAATGCCCTGATGCGAGCTCAACCAAAGGTCGCCCTTCTCGTCTAATTGCGGGCTAAAAATAATGTTGTTGGGCAATTTGTTGGTTTGATCATATTGGTGTTTGACCTCAAAAGTATCAGCATCCAGTCCAACCAGTCCATGCCCGGCGATCACTAACCACAAAGTATTGTACTTGTCGATAACCCAGCTTTCGACCGAGGTGAAGTCCTGCGGTTTAAAACCCGGAATCTCATAGATTTGCGTGGCCTGATTACGCTCGATGTCATACAACCATAACTTGCCAAAACTCGATACCACAATCGAATCAGGACGGTTAGGCAAACTGCCCATAAAACCGGTGGTCAATTCGGGATTAAACGCATCTTTAAGGCCGGTCAATTCAGTCACCGTACCTTTGTTGGTATCGTAGCGATAAAAACCATCTCGATTGGCGAACCAAATAAACCCCTGATCATCGAGGTAGTAACCGATCCCTGATTTAGATATAACCTCCTGTGCTTTTTGATTGGCCATCAGCATGGTTTTTTTGGTTTTAGTTTTGGTATCAAACGCCACCAAAATTTCATCAAACTCACCAGTGACCAACCATAAAATACCGTCTTCACCTTCCATTATTCGATAGATTGTACCGCCATCCCTCACTGCTTTTTTGTTGTCTGAAATCAAATAAGATTCGACATTGCCGGTGGCTAAGTCAATCTTGTTCAAACCGTTTTGAGTGCCCGCCCACAATGCACCATCTTTGGTTTGGTACAATGACCAGCCAAGGTTATCACTGAGCTGATTAAAGCCAAATTTCTTGCGGTAAATCGCTTTAAAAGCCGAGGTTTTGGGATTCCAGTAAAACGCACCATCCATGCGCGAAGCCAGCCAAAAATTGCCTTGTCGGTCGACCACGATATCGCGGATATTGTTATCGGTGATCTCAAATTTTTGATCGTCAGAGTATTCCCATAGCTTTTTTGCCACATGAGTGGCAGGATCGTAGCGATACAAGCCTTCATCTGTGCCGATATAAAAGGTCTCTTCATAAGGCAGTATGCGCCATATATTGCGGTACTTTATCCGCTCGACCGGCATCGCAGGTTGTTCGTTGCCTTCAATCACCGCCTGAATATTGTTGATATCAATCGAAAACAGCCCCTCGACAGTGCCAATCCACAACTGATTGTTGCGCACATACAGTGATTTGACGTTGGTCTGACCTTCATTGGGTTGGAGGTAAATACTATGGGGAATTTTTTTGAATTGCCGAGTATTAATGTTCATGACAAAGAGCCCGGCTGAGGTCGCAATGTACAAATGCTCGCCCTCAAGCAACAGCGCCCGGATGATGTCAATTTCGCTGCCGCGTCCGGTGACCGAAAAAATGACCTCAATACGATTGGTCTCGCGGTGAAACAATCGTAGGTTTTGAGTTGAAGCCAGCCATAAATCGCCGTTGTCTTGTTCGACAATACCGTCAACCAGCGTCACATCAGCGGAATTGCCCAGCAGATTTTCATCCAGCCGTTTGATGTATTGCTTGGTGGTTAAATCTAATGTATATAGCCCGCTGTTAACGTGGCTAATCCACATCAGGCCGGTCGAATCCTGAAAAATATAGGGAATTCGGGTACCGTCGAAAATGCCGTCTGGTCCCTTAATGTTGCTGATCTCGTAACCATCGTATCGGTTCAAACCGCCTTCGGTGGCGAGCCACAAAAAGCCATCATGGTCGACCAGCAGTTTGTTGACATGGCCCTCAGACAGACCTTCGTCGGGTGATAGGCGCACCAGCCTCAAAAAGTCAGACTCGGCAAAACATTCAAAGCTGACCAGCGCACAACAGAGCCATAAAAGCGCTGATATGTTATTTTTTAAATCGCGATAACTATAAGGTTTTTTCTTTATTTTCATATTCTTGGATAATCTATTCGCACTCATACAAACAAGGATAAATGGGTTTAATCGAAGCTTTGAGAGTTGGCACTTTGACTGCTAAATTCAGGTTAACACTCAATAAATATATGCTATTACCACGAGTTTAGGAAGCAACGGACACAATAAAATTAGTCCATTTCAAAATGCGACCGCCATCTGTGACGCACTAGCGCCCTGTTGCTTGCAATTTATGACATTAAGCGGGATATTGTCTACAATTAACCAGTTATCGTCCTAAAACTTACATCCATGAGAGGTTTAAAATTGGTCAAGCACAGCAAATGGGGCAATGACGCTTGGGTTGAACATATCAGCGACAAAGAAATGCCTGCATTATCCTCCACTGTACGTATTCTCGAAAACCTCGCTAACGACGATACTGTGTCTCTTGCCAAAGTAGGCCAGTCGGTTTTGCACGATTACGCCTTGACCTCATCAATATTAAAAGTCGCCAACAGTGCCGCCTACATGGGTCGTAATCAGGTAACCACTGTCAGCCGTGCCGCTGTGGTGCTTGGTTACACCACCATCAGAAATATCTGTATTACCGCCAAATTGCTCACCAGTCTGTTGAAAAACAAAAATTTCAGCGAGGCCGTATACGAGCGCCTGCTCAAGCAAATGGCGCAATCATTCCATGCGGGTATGTTGACCCAAATGATGATGCGCAATTACGACGACAACACCAAAGAAGAGACGTTTATTGCGGCTTTGCTACATCATGTCGGCGAAAGTGCCTTTTGGAGCATCGGCGGCAACATCACCAAAGAGCTTGATGAAAAGTTGCAAGATATCGACCCGCTAAACAAAACCGCAGTCGACAAAATTGTCGCCAAACAACTGGGCACAACCTTTGACAAAATCAGTGTGGGTCTGGCCACCACCTGGAATTTGGGTGAACATTTTGTCCGTTCACTCGAAAACACCGACCTGCGCACACCCGAAATGCAGATTGTCGACTTTGCCGACCGACTCAGTGCCTGCATCGCCAACCCGGCTCACAGCGTCGAACATTTTACCGAACTGCTCAAAGAAATTGGCGAACTGACCGGATACAAAGAAAAAGACCTGCGGACACGCATTGAACATTGCACTGGCAAAACCGAAGAATTACTTAAATCATATGATGCCGGTGTTTTAATTCAGTATCTGCACCCCGATGCCGAGATCTTACCCGACTCCCCCGGCAACAATGCAATGCCGAAGTTGTCTGATGAAGCATTACAATTGCAGATTTTGCGAGAGCTGACCTTTTTGACCATGGAAAAAGGTGACTTTAACGTGGTAGTGCAAACCGCAGTCGAGGGTATTTTTCGCGGCATTGGTATGGACCGAGTGGTGGTGATGCTGAAAAACACCAGCAAAAAAACCATCGAACCACGGTTTATCTCTGCCGCCAATTCACAGCAGTTAAAAGAGCAATTCACCCTCAACCTCAATACCATGGAAAACGTCTTCACTTATGCATTGAAGCACAGCGAATCTATTTGGGTGAATGATTTTGGCGATGAAAAATGGGCCAAACTGGTGAGTAAACCGATTCGTAATATCACCTGCGGGGATGGTTTTTTTCTCGCCCCTATCATGTGGGACAAACACTGCATTGGGCTGATTTACGCCGACCGCTCGAACCGAAAGCACAACAAACGGCCTAAACTCAATCAAAACGACTTTTTGTCATTCACCCATTTTACCCAGCAGACTAACCTTTGTTTGTCGATGATTTTGAAGCGCTCTGGCTGATTTTTTTTGGTGCGCTACGCGCGTGTTTTTTACCCTGCGGGGGCCGCTTCGCGACTGCTACGCACCTAAAAGCGGCTCACACGGAGGGGTAAAGAGAGTCACGGTGGCCACGGAGGAAAAGCAAAAAAAACATCAAAAACATCAAAAACATCAAAAACATCAAAAACAAAGATGAGCTAAACACGAAAAGTAACCAGCAGTGTCTTCTAAGACAGAATTGAAATCAGCCCAAAACCTTTTCTTTTGACTTTATCTTTCCTCCGTGGCCACCGTGCCTCTAGCTTTACCCCCTCCGTGTGAGCCGCTCTTAGGTGCGTAGCGGGCGCGAAGCGCCAATTTCAAGAAGCGTAGCGCAAAAAAGGCGAAGCCTAAGAAGCCCCTACCCACAGTCGTAACTGCTCATAAACCCGCTCGTTATGCGCCAGTTGAATATGCAAAATTTTGGTGAATTCTTTGTGGTTTTCGGGCAAAAATGGCAAATGGTGTTGCTGTTGTTTTGACTGACCTGTGGCGCTGTATTTACGCACTAGCGCATCGCCGAAGAACTGGCTGAAGATCGAATCGCTGTCTTCATGAACGGTGCCGGAGATAACATAGTGCTCGGCCCCTTCAAGCAATGGCACGGTGTCTTTATTGTTGCGCAGCAATCCGTCCGGGTCTTGCCCCTCCCAGTCTTCGTCGCGAACATAACCATAACGTAAATCTTTGATACCGGCACTGCGCATGTTGATGATCTCAGCAACAAAACGGGTATAAGGCAATGGCGTGGTATTGAGCACGTTGGTGACCACATTGCCAAACTTCTCTAAATCTGCCCCCAAATGCGGCGAACCGATAAAATGCAGCTGGCGGACTTTTTGTGACCAGCCGCCCTCTACCTGACTGTCATAATAACAGGCGCTACGTGTAACCAGCCCACCCATGCTGTGAGTGATCAAAATGATTTCTTCGACGTCAACGGGGTAAACCGATACCAGCTCAGCCATCAATTGTGCCAGCATTTGGCCATTGTGCGAGATATGTAAACCGGTGTTGTAGCGCACGTATAACGGGGTATAGCCCAATTCGTCGGCCAATTTGGTGGCGTAAGTAGTATGGGGATTATCGTTTAATTCCCAGACACCTTCGGTGCAGCCCAAACCATGGACCAAAACGCACAACTTGCCGGTGGCTTCGGGGTAAACGGTTTTCAGTGATCGTTGATTGAGTTCAACAGCGTGATGGTTAAAGTAAAAAGCCATTTGCACTGCAATGGAAACGCCTTTTTCCTCAAGATAGTCACCGACCATGCCGTTGAGAATAGACAACCCCTTGTCCGAGGCCTTCTTGGCTTTGCCAGACAAGAGATCCCAGCGCTGACGCCACTGCTCTTCCGTTTTTTCCATATGCTGCTTAAGATTGTCTAACTTGAACCCTGTGGTTTTTTTCACTTTTTGCCCTTTTTCTTTTCGGCTACGCCTTCATATTAGCACTGTTTGGGCTGACGCCCGTTAAAATCAAAAGATCTCAACACGGAGCCACGGAGGCGCGGAGAAAGAAAGAGAAAAGCAAAAGCAAAACAGATAAGGAGCGATGCAGCTAAACCCCAAATCAATCTTTCATCTTTTAGCTTTTTAGTTTTTTCCTCTTTCTTTCTCCGTGGCTCCGTGCCTCCGTGTTGAGATCTTTTGACCTTAGGGCGACAGCCCCTCGCGGAGCACCAAGAAGCGGGCCTCGAAGTAATCTGGAAAAGTCCGGTAAGTATTTACATAGTCCGCCCAATTCTTAAAATACCCACCCAAATAATCCAGCTGATAATGGTTATCTTCAAACGCCCCGCCCGTATCGGCCAGCACGGCCAAACGGTGCTCGCCTTTGTGACTTAACATCACCAGCTTGCCTAAACCCCAATGGTTTAAATCGCCCGCCACAGTTACCATAGAATGAATCGGTATCTTGTATCCGGCATCTTTGCCATAACCCAGCGGCCCTTGGGTCTCTTTAAAATACCAATAACGCTTTTGTTCGCGCTTCTTTAAACCACGCTTGTAACCGATGCCATTGTTGCGATGCACATTAAAAAACCTAGCACCATCAAAGGTATCTATCTTTACCGTGCCCTGCATCAAGGTATCTTCAAGGTCATCTCGCGACAGCCACAATAAAGGTTCGGCCCACTTGTTTTTGTCGAGCACACCAGTCAATACCTGCTGCTTGGTAAAACGGTAACGTACGATACTGTCTTTTTTGGCGTCTGCCTGCTCTAGCGATAACCCCTGCTCATCAAAAGGGACAGAATACAACGCATGAGGCGTATTAGGCGATTTGATATTGCTGCCTTGAGCCAGTTTAATGTAATACTTGGTCAGTAGAATTTGGTCATCGGGAATGTTTTTAAGCAGTGGTTTGTTTTTTTCAAACTCGGCTGATTGTTGCTTGTCGGGTCGCCAGCGATACATCTTAAAGTGTTTACGAATAAACGTTGAGTCAGCCAAGCGGCTTTTTCGCCCCGCTTTGGTGTCCGCTTTTTGCACCTGACAGACAAATCTCAAGGTTGCCTTAACTTGGGCCAAATCAACACCAAAGCGACTTAAAACCCCCGCTTTTATCGCCATGGGATCATATTTTTTGCCCTTGTTGAGATAATTTTCGGTGCCCTTAGCCACAGCACATAAATCGGCTGCTGACTGCTCGGCCATCACACCATTTAATGGCTGTTTATCAATAGAGTAGAGGTTCTTCTTAGTGTCATCAGCGGTAACACAAGGGCTTACAATCAGCGTCAGTAGTAAGGTCAAAACAGAGCTTTTTTTAATCATAGCGAGGATTTTTTCTCAATTTAAAGAAATATCAAGGACATATAAACTGTCTATTATTAGAGTTCGCTGTGCAGTATACGAAAAACACACGCCGAACCATAGCCCACAATATTGACAACAACGGAAGCAACTGCCATGCAAATCAATATCGCCAAAAAATCACAAGCCAAAGAACAGGATGTTACCGACGAAGGCATTTACCGCGAACGCCGCAGTATCTTGAAAAAAATGGGCTTTGTTGGTGCCTCCGCGCTGCTCGCAGGGCCCGCCCAAGCCGACCTGTTTGATATTTTCTCCAACAAGGAAGAAACCAAATTCAAAGTCGAACCACTGAAATTCAAAGCCGACAAACAAACCGGGACCATTAAACTGACACCCGAAGAAAAAGCCACCCACCACAACAATTTTTATGAATTTGGCACCAAAAAATCCGACCCGGCCGAAAACGCGCAAAACTTCAAAGTGAACCCTTGGCAATTAAGAGTCGAAGGTGCTGTCGATAAACCATTAACCCTCGACTACGACGACCTACTCAAATCTTTACCGCTTGAAGAGCGCATAACCCGCTTGCGCTGCGTCGAAGCCTGGTCAATGGTGATCCCCTGGATTGGATTTCCGTTGGCAGCTTTACTCAACAAAGCGGGCGTAGGTTCTAAAGGCAAATTTGTCAAATTCACCACCTTAAAATCCCCCACCCAAATGCCCGGACAAGCCAACCGGTTTAAAGGCGGCGGCATTGATTATCCCTATGTTGAAGGTCTGCGAATCGACGAAGCAATGCACCCGCTGACCATGCTGGCAGTGGGTATGTACGGCAAAACGCTACCGCCGCAAAACGGCGCGCCCATTCGTTTGGTAGTCCCTTGGAAATACGGTTTTAAGTGGATTAAATCCATCGTAAAAATCGAACTGACCGAACGCCAACCCATCAACTCATGGAACCAACTGCTGCCCAACGAATATGGTTTTTACGCCAACGTAAACCCCGAAGTCGACCACCCCAGATGGTCTCAGGCCAGCGAACGATTAATCACCAGCGGCGGACTGTTATCGCGCAACCGAATCCCCACCCTGCCCTTTAACGGTTATGGCGAAGAAGTCGCAGGTATGTATAAAGGCCTAGATTTGAGGAAAAACTTTTAGTGACCACGATCAGGACCACGATAAATAAGCCTTTATTAACGATGCCACGCAAGATTTTACTCTTTAAGGCCTTTGTACACATCAGTGCTTTATGGATTGTCATCGACCTTTATTACAAAGCAATCAATGACTTGCTGGGCAGTGATCCGGTCAAAGAGGTCATCCACTCGACCGGCATCGGCGGCCTAAACCTGTTGCTAATCACCTTAGCTGTCTCGCCGCTGGCCAAAAAATTCAAACTCGGTTGGTTAATGCGAAGCCGCCGCTTGCTGGGGCTGTACGCCTTCTTCTATGCTTGCCTGCATTTAACCAGTTACGCCGCTTTTGAGTTGCAATGGGATTTGTCGTTGCTGGGCAGCGAAATCATCAAACGCCCCTACATCACAGTCGGCATGGTGGTCTTTAGTTTGCTGTTGATGTTGGCAGTCACCTCGCCAGACTACTGCAAACGCAAGCTGGGCAAACGCTGGCAAAAGTTGCACAACTACAATTACCTGATTATTTTGTTGGTACCAACGCATTTTTACTGGTCGGTTAAATCAGACGTGATAGAGCCGATGATTTACTTTTTGATGGCTTTTGTGATGTTGTATTTTCGGCGGGATAAGTTTAAGCAGATTTGGCGTAAACCAGTTGATTTAAAACGATAATAGTCCCGGTACGCACGGCGCACCCTACAAATTAATTATAGCGAATTCCAAGTAGGGTGCGCCGTGCGCGAGGCTGTAGATTTAATCACATGTAGGTCGGGTTGAGGAGCTTGCGACGAAGCCCGACATTTGCAACCCGTTGATATTATGTACAATGTCGGGCTTCGTCGCTTCGCTTCTCAACACCGACCTACGAATTTATGATTAAATCTATACCCTCGCGCACCGATCAATTAACCAGCCGCCCCCGGCAAACTGATCACAAACGTGCTACCAACGCCAAGCTCTGATTCAACCACCAACTCACCACCGTGCTTTTGCACTATGCCAAAGGCTATCGACAAACCCAAGCCAGTGCCCTCTCCTACGTCTTTGGTGGTATAAAACGGTTCAAATAATTTTCGTTTGGTTTCATCAATCATGCCGCAGCCGTTATCTTTTACTGTGATCTCAATGGTATCGCCACGTAACCCACAAGTGATGGTGATATGACCTTTGCCTTCGCTGGTTTGCTGTTTGGTCTTTATGGCATCACAAGCGTTGACAATCAGGTTCATAAACACTTGATTCAACTGGGCCGGAAAACACTGCAGTTGCGGTGTTGCGGCAAAGTCGATGACAAATTCGATGGTTTTTTTGTATTGGGTTTGCACCAAATTGACGGTAGATTGCAGTAGCTCGGTGATCACCACGGTTTTTTCATCGGCCTGATCAAGCCCGGTGAACACTTTTAAATCCCTGACGATAGTTTTTATCCGCTGCGTACCATCCTGGATAGTCGCCAAGTGTTGGTAAAGCGGGGTAAACCGCTGACGAAAACTGTCAAGAATACCGTCTTGCGCATCCTCACCGGCCAAATCAAACAAAAACTGCTGAAAACTGTCCAAATCAACCTTAAGGTTGTGGGTGCTAATATGGACAAAGTTGGTTGGGTTATTGATTTCATGGGCGACCCCGGCGGTCAGCGTACCCAGTGATGACATTTTTTCGGCTTGCACCAATTGTGTTGTTTTCGCTCTGACTTGACCCTCCAGATCACGGTGAATCGCCAAAAACTTGAGGTGGGTTTCTACCCGGGTCAGCAATTCATGTTTGCTGACCGGTTTGGTCAAATAGTCATTGGCCCCCACCGCAAAACTTTGCACCAAATCGGCAACCTGGTTTTTGGCGGTTAAAAAGATTACTGGCAAATCATTGGCGCTATAACGCTCTCGCAGAGTTTTACACACTTGATAGCCCGACACTTTGGGCATCATGATATCTAGCAAAATCAAATCAAACGGCTCACTTTGGTCAATGATGGTTAATGCCTGCTCGCCGCCTTCGGCCTCTACCAGTTCATAATTTTGCAATGACAAATGGTTGTGCAAAACTTGGCGATTTATCGGTTCGTCATCGACCAGCAAGAGCCGAAACCGCTGACCATTTGGGTTGATATTTGAGTTGATATTGGGCGGATACTCCGGCGTATTGTCGCTATCTTGCGCCAGCACATGCAAACGGGCAACCGCTTGGGCCCCAGCGCTATCAGGGGCTGGTTTTTCATCGGCAACTGGCAAGGTAAAGCTGAATGTCGAACC
>JABSOG010000649.1 GCA_013216025.1 Algicola sp.
GTTGGAACGCGGTATTGCTGGCTTGGGATTCGCCGCCATGCCACAAAATGGCTTCTTCGAGGGTGCGAGCGCGACCATCGTGTAAAAAGGTGGCTTGTGGATTGACCGTTTGTACCAAACCGACGCCCCAAAGGGCAGGGGTTTTCCACTCGGTACCTGAGGCCACGCCTTCGCCCAAACCATCGGCCAAACCTTCGCATCTTTGTACGTAAAGACACTGTGCGCCATCGCTGCAGCTGTTGCCGGTAGCGGTTTCTCGACTGATCTCGCAACTGCCGCCCATGTCGTGCAACAACAAATCGGTGTACGGAAAAATCAGTTGGTTTGATAGCACCGCGATAGGTTCTGCGTCTGGCTCAAGGCCGGTTAGGGTAATTTCACCTAACACGCTGCCGTTGGCGATTGCGGTTTTGTGTCGGGGCACATGACAATTGACACAGCCGACATCAAAAAATAGTTTTCGACCTTTAACGATGGTGTCATCCCAGCTGTCATTCGCCTCGTCATACCCGCGTCTTGCTGGTACCGCCAACACTCGATTATAAAACTCGACGAGCGCCAGTTCGCGATCACTAAAGTCTACTTCGCTGCCAGTTTGGGTTTCTTGAGCGGCGACAAACTGACAAGCGGGTTGTAGATCAGTGCAGGCTTCTTGCGGGAAAAGTTTGTTGGTCAGACCAATATCACCCCGGTAGGCGGCAGAAATTTGCTGCAACACACTGGGGTTTTGCGCTTTGTAGCTGAATCGTCCGATTCTTTGCTCGCCAGTTAGAACATCGGTTGTTAATGAGACTCGACCCGAAATACCATCGTTGTTGCTGTCGTTTTCGTCGGCCAGTAGATGAATGTTACTGTCGGGAATGGCTTCGAGCAGGCCTGAGCCAAATATCGCCGGGGCCACGCGAGGTGACAAACGAACGGTGGGGCCAAAGGGGCCGAAGCTTAAATCTCTGACTTTATAGACGGGGTTTCGCAATTGATAAGTTTGGCCATCGGGGTAGGTGCCGTTGATGGTCTGGTATTCGACAAAAGCATAAGCCTCGCCGAAAAGCGCGTTGCCATTGGTTGAACCGTTATAACTGGGCAGGCCAGACGATGCGTCTGAAGTGGTAAAACTCTGCACAGCAAAGGTTTGCAACTGACCGCCATAAACTGGGTCTGGCCCACCTTCGGCTTTGCCAATTTTCAAAAACATGCTGGTCATTGGCGTGTCTACCGATGACGGCACCTTGCCTTTACCGTCATTTAAGTGGCAACCCTGACAGTTGCCGGTGCTGAGTAGTGGACCAATGTCTCTGTGTGGGGTGCGAAATAAATGGTCCCCGGAGGTGAAAAAGCCATCCAACTGAAAATCGTTGATAATGGCGGCTGGCCGACGACTAAAAGCATCTTCGTTGGCGACTTTTACTGTGGCTTCGCCGCCAGAGTAATACTCGTTGGCATCGAGGGTGTCGGCGGTTAAAGGCGTTAAGCCACTGTGATCAACAACCGGGGTAGGATCAACTGGTGTCGGGTTGGGCGTGGGTTGGGGTGTTGTTTGCCCGCCACTATTACCACCACCGCCGCAGCCAGTGAGTACAAATAGGGTAGCGACGACCGAAGTCGCCGCAGGAGAGAGAAGTTTCATAATTATATCTAGTTAATAGGATAAGGTAGTAGGAGCGAGCTCCAGCTCGCGATTTTGGCCATCGGCCAAATATTTACGGGGCTGTTCAGACCTTGGAAATGGCTGCGCCATTTATCGCGAGCTGGAGCTCGTTCCTACCGAATAAAAAAGGGGCCGAGGAAGCCCCACAAACTGCTGGTTATCGTCCAGAAACTCACATCCATGTGAGGTTTCAGGAAGGCGCTGCGTTCAAGCAAGTGGAACTTCGCTTAGTTTTCAACAAGTTGAAAACACGGTACATCCATGTACCGCCTAGCCAGCACCCAATAACGCTTATGTCTGGGTGGCGCTGGCTAGAACTCGCCAGTATCCTGACGTAAATCATTGGTTGTTACGCCCAGCGCGCCGATGACCTGTTCAATCACATCGGTTTGGCTGACCAGTGAATTGATCACCGCCAAGATGTTCGGCTGTTGCACACTTTGCTGGATCAACACGTCAAATGGCGTTCCGGTTTTGGCGTGAGTGTCGATAACACTGGCGTTAAGTTGGGTTTGTTCGAGTGCGCCGCGCAGTTGGTTGGCCAATTCATGAAAACCTTCGACGACCAGCAAGTCATGTATCGATGCGCCCTGAATGATTTCACCATTGATGCGAATATAGTTGGCGTTATAACTGTTTTGTACACCTTTAGCGTTGAGGTAAATGTCGCGGTGGGTGTTGTCGGAGAAACACGAATGTTCGTCTTCTTGAGAATCTGTTGTTAGTGCGATGTTGATACGCTCGCCCGCCAGTTCTCCGAAACTTAAACGGCCCATGCCCTCAAGAATTTTGGCCAAAGACACATTGCCGCCTGCGACAAAAGCGTTGTAATGCACACCAACGTTTGGCTCCCAACTGGTTGCAATGGCGGTTAAATCGTCAATCAAAACATCGGCTGCTGCCAGCAAGTAATCGCCTCGGCGCATACAGGTTTGGTCAACGACAGCTTGTTCGCCAGACGTACAAGCCGATTCGTGGCCGTTGTTCGCCGAATAATAGTCACTGAATGGGCGTTGACCACCGGTATTGTCGCGCTCGCCTGAGCCGGTTTTATCGGCATTGAGATCTTGGCCCCACAGCAAAAATTCGATGGCGTGGTAACCGGTGGTGACATTGCGTTCGTCTTCGCCGTATTCGAATAGGCTCTGCAAGGTGGATTTGTTGATTTGCGAGTAATCGTCGCTGTTAGCGATGATATTGTTGCTCAGCGCATTGGCTGGGCTTTCGGGGTTGCTGTCGCCGTCAACAATCACAGCAACGTAATCGATGATAGCCTCGCCGAGCGGCCAAGCGTTGATACGACCTTCCGGGCCATCGCCCTCGACACCTAGTGTACCGTCTGGCTTTAGTGCATCAATAGGACCTGAACGAAAACGGTAGACCTCACTTTGACCATAGGGTTCGCGGGCAGCCAACCAAGCTTGTTTGGCCTCGGCAAAGCTGCTGGCGCTGGGGGCATCGACCAATTGCTGCAAAGATTCACGCAGTGCAACAGCGCTAATTAAAGAGTCGGAGTAGACAGCGTAGGCAATATTGGCGTTGGTATTAACAACGTCAGCACGAGTTACAAACGTACTGACGCCGCTAATGCCGTCCACACCGTCTTGGCCATTGATGCCGTTCACCCCATCAGTGCCGTCATCGACACAAGCGGTTAGGTTCAAAACCAGCAACATCGCAGTTGCCAGCTTGGTTGTTCTTGTGAGTTCCATAAAATTTCCTGTTATGCTGATTTTAATTGCTGTTTCAAATAACGATTGCAATAAGTAACGCAAATGATAATGATTCGCATTATAGTTAGTGTTTGAGTGAATGCAAGCCCTTTTTTGTATCGGGGTGTACGGGGTAGAACTGCCCATAAATAAAGTTTTTAATATATAAAAGTTACGCTATAATGCCCGGACTATGGCTAAATCAATCAGTTCAGACAAAATATTATATATCCTCAAAACCCGTGGGCCGCAAACGGCGCAGTCTCTGGCGGGCATGATGGATATGACTTCTATGGGCGCGCGGCAACACTTGCAGACGTTAGAATCGCAGGGTTTGGCGTCGACTTACGACCAAATCGAAAAGCGCGGTCGCCCCAGTCGATATTGGCAACTCACCCCCCAAGCCAACACGCGTTTTCCCGACCGTCACAACGACCTGACAATTCACATGATTGATGCGGTAAAGAAAGTTTTTGGCGAAGAAGGCCTCGACAAGTTGATTATTGAACGAGAAAACAAGTCGCGCGAAGTGTATCGTGAAGCGCTGGCAGGTAACGAGTCGTTATTGGATAAGGCACAAGCACTGGCCGCCATTCGAACCGATGAAGGTTATATGGCCACGGTCGAAGAAGATGAAGAGGGGATTTGGTTGTATGAAAATCACTGCCCCATCTGCGAAGCGGCGACAGCATGTCAAAACTTCTGCCGCTCAGAGCTTGAGGTTTTTTCCGATGCATTGGGTGATGATGTCGATGTGCAGCGCAAAGAACATATTGTTAGTGGTGCTCGGCGGTGTAGCTATTTACTGGCCCCTAAGGGATGATTTTGGCGCTACGCGCTTTTTAAGAATGGCACTACGTGCCCGCTACGCACCAAAAGCGGATCCACACGGAGGATAAAAAAAGGAGTCACGGTGGCCACGGAGGAAAGATAAAAGATAAGAAAAGATTAAAAAGATACTTAAAAACTAAAGTCTGGGGCGATATACTCGCAGTTTGTTTTGTTTTGTTTTGTTTTGTTTTGTTTTGTGTTTTTCCTTCTTTTCCTCCGTGGACACCGTGACTCTCCTTACCCCCTCCGTGTGGATCCGCTTTTGGCGCGTAGCGCTTAATTGATTAATAATCAACCAAAAACACCAAAGAATGTTCTATAATGAATTTACTCAAAGTTTTTGTTCAAGGCCACACTCTGTAAGGCTTTGAACGTTTATTGGAGGTAAAACCATGGCTATTTCCATCAGGCTCAGTGAATATCTACACACCAATGCGGTTTCATACAATACCGTCGCGCACAATCCCACTTTCAGTTCTGTCAATTCCGCCCTTGAGGCACATGTTCCTATACATCAGCTAGTCAAGGCGGTGATCCTCGAAGACCACGAAGGACGCCACTTAATGGCCATTTTACCCGCTAGCCACAAGATCAATATGCATAAGTTAGGTGATGATTTGTGCCGCTCGTTGCATCTGGCCAAAGAAAAACAGGTGTACCGTCTGTTCAATGACTGTGAACAGGGGGCAATACCGGGATTGGGTGACAGTTACAATATCGATGTGGTCTTCGATGACTTGCTCGATCAGCAGCGGGATATCTATTTGGAAGGGTGTGATATTTCCACCTTGGTACACCTCAAACAGGCTGAATTCCACCGTTTGATGGCAGGTCAC
>JABSOG010000650.1 GCA_013216025.1 Algicola sp.
CCACACCACCCGCAGCTTTAACTTCAATGGTTACAGCCATACGGGTTCTTATCCGGGCGATCACCGCGAAAACCTAGAATGTAAAGACTGCCACACCACCAACAGCGAAGTGATCCCATGGCGATTCCCCTACGCGCCCAGTTGCGCCGGGTGTCATGCCAACGAATACGAGGCCGACGAACACAAGAAGACCAAGAACCCGAGAATTTACTATACCGTGTCTGAATTGAGCGATTGTTCGGGCGCATGTCATGAGTATACCGACAGCACTTTTACCACCATAAAGAAAACCCGTTATGGCGAGCATAAAGTCAGCGATGGAGATTTCGACTAATGAAAAACGTAAACAAAATTGGTTTAATCGGGCTACTGTGTTGCAACCCCAACGCACTAGCCGAAGCCACCAGCCATGTCATCCAACAAGGTGAAAACCTGCACATGTTATCCGAACGATACAAGGTCAGCGTGCAAGACTTGCAAAAATTCAACGGCATCGAAGATGTCAACAAAGTGTCAGTGGGACAAACCATCTTTTTGGTGCAAACCACAGGCTTAGTGCAACAGGCGCAAGTGGCCCTAACCCGCAAAAAGTACAATGTGGCAATAAAACTGCTGCTCGAATTAACGCAACAAGGCAACGTTGAAGAGCGCCAATTTGCGTTGGAGTTTTTGGGGGTAGCCCGCGAGAAAAAAGGCCAAAAAGCCTGGGCAAAACAGGCTTATCAGGCATTTATCAGCGAGTATCCCGAGTCGAAGCACCTTGCAAGGGTCAAAATGCGCCTCGACAACCTCATAGGCATTCAAACTTTGGCCAAAAACAGAACGCTAAGCAAAGGTAAGGGCAAATCAAAAGGTAAAACCCGCGCCAAACGCGATTACACCCGAGGCAGCATCTCGATGGACTATCGCAAGGGCAAATTAACCAACAACGATGGGGTAAGCCGCGACACCCTGTCACTGCTCAATACCGACCTAAACGCCAAAGGTTATTACGGCTTTGACGACTACAGCTTGGGCTTTCGTGTCTCTATGGGCCATTACCAAGACTTATTGCCCGACTCCGACAAAACCAGCAACCGCCTGCGCTACCTCAACGCATCCGCAAAAACCATAGACGACAAATACAAATTCAAAATCGGTCGTCAGCGCAGCCGCAACAAAGGCATATTTGGCCGTTTCGACGGTTTTGTCGCCAGCGCGGACTTGCTTAATGACACCACCTTTAACCTCTACGCCGGTTACCCGGTGGCTTCATCAAAAGTCACCAGTCTCGACCCAGAAAGAAAGTTTTATGGGGTCAGCGTCGACATAGAAGACAGCTGGCAAAATATGGATTTTAGTGTGTTTTTGTTCGAACAAAAAATCAATAACCTCACCGACCGACGTGCCATTGGTGGTTCTGCCCGTTATTTTAAAGACAACGTGTCATTTGTGTCGTTGCTCGATTACGATATTTACTTCAACGCCCTTAACGCCCTGCTGTTATCAGGCAGTTACGCCACCGAATCACAACAGCGTTTTAACTGGTCAATCAACTACCGAAAAAGCCCCTATGTAGGCACCCGAAACGCCTTAATAGGCCAAGCCGCCGACAGTATGGCCGAGCTGCAAAACCTGTTTATCAACGACGAAGAAATTCTCGACATCGCCCAAGACCGCAGCCTCACCAGCACAACCGTGTCGGTGGGTTTTTACCAGCCAATTAACGACAAATACGACATCAGCACCGACATCACCTATATGGATTTATCTGGCGCACCAGAATCTGGCGGCGTAGCAAGCATCAGCGACACGGGCGGCCAGTATTACGCCAACGTCAGCTTGGGCGCAAAGCACATCTATAGCGACCGAGACACCAACAGACTAGGATTCAGATATTCAAACATGGCGACATCTCAGGTCTATTCAATGTATCTTTCGAGCCAATACCGTTTCGAAAATGGCCTGTCGTTCACCCCAAAAGTCCGCTTTGACAGCCGCAGCAACGACAACGGCACCAGCCAGCAGAACATATCACCAACGTTTAGAATTCAATACCAAACCAAACAACACTACGTTTATGCCGACTTTGGGGCGATTTTATATAATTCAAAACAAAACCAACTGCCTGATCAACAGACCAATGTTTATTTTGTTTATTTGGGGTATCGTTATTACTTTTAAAGAGCACTTTTTAGAGAGGACTTTTTGAGGGGGTTCTGGGTAGGATCAGTTTCTCTCATCACCTATTCCAATTGACAAAATCTAATCCCGGTATTTTCGAAAAATGCTTTTCGTTATTCGTCACCAAGGTATAACCGCCAGCAATGGCGGTCGCACCAATCAACAAATCAAAATCATCGACGGTTATACCTTGCTTGCTCATTTGCGCTTTGAGCAAACCAAAACAATCCATAATGGCAGAAGAAACCTCTATGATGGGCAAGATACCTCTGAGGCCGTAAACCTTAACCAAATTCTTAGTCACTTGGGCCGATTTATTGGCACCATAAACCAATTCTCCATAGGTGATCACCGATATGGCTTTAGGCGCATCGGCATGTAGCCTGAATTGCTCGACGACAGGTTTCACGCCCTTAAAAGAATAAATAATAATATCGGTATCCAGTAAAAACATATCTATTACACCCTTTTAAAAATCGACTTCTCGATGATCGCCTCTGTGCCTCGCCTCACGAACTTGCTCAACAATCACTTGCGCTGATTGGTCATCATCCCAAGTACCACACAAAGCCAAAAACTGCTCGCTGGCCTGTTTGTGTTTGTTACTGGGCGTAGCCAAATGTGCTTTAATGATTGAGATCACTTCTTGGCTAATTGAACGATTTTCCATCGCAGCCCGCTTGCCGAGTGCTTTATACAATTGGTCATCGATTGATTTAACTTGTAGTGTCGCCATAAAAACCTCCATAACATATAGTCAATGTACTTCTCACATTTTAAGACGCGGCGCATGAAATAGCAAGCAATATGAATGAACATGGATGTGATGAGTAAAACCACGCATCAATATCGCTATCAATAACGCCACAGAAATTTTGGTTTTACAAACTCCAAGCCAGTGGTTACCATAAGTGCATCGAATCAAGGCAGATTCATGTTCTGCTCAACAAAACTCTGGTGCCGCCTTATATGGCACCAACAGCGCATAACAGTGGTTGGCAGGTATTTTAAGCGATTAAGCCATTGTCTGTTCGCAGGCGCTGATTCAGGTTTTTATTGGGGAGTATCATTTAATGACACCAGATCAACAGGACAGTTCACAACCCAGCTGCTATTTATTGGCAGACAAATGGCTGTTCACGCCAGATGCTCTGACGGTTGAGTCCCCCACGGGTCAACAGATTGCGCTGCGCAAAAAGAATGCCTCAGTATTACTGGCACTTATCAACGCCAACAATCAAACGGTCAGCACTGAACAACTTTACCAGCAGGTTTGGGGCAGTAAAATCGTCAGTGAGGGAGTGATTAAATGTAGCATTTACGACTTACGCAACCTGTTTGAAGACCACGACAAAACCCTGATTGTCACCATTCCAAAAACTGGCTACCGCCTTGCCGCCTCTGTTGAAACACAATCGCCAATAGCTGATAACAAGCCCAACACTAGGCCAAGTAACAAGCCCAACACAGTAACAGACAATCTACAACAGCCGCCAACCCCCCCCAGAAGTTGGCTCAGCCATGTTGGGGCTGCGGCCGCAGGTATGCTGTTGACTTTGGCCTGCTGTGCGGGCATCTATAGTGGATTGCCGGTGCACCATCAGGTGGCCTTGACCATGCAAAGCCCCGACTCAATTTTGATCCAAGATTTGATTGATCAAATCGACAACCCTGACGATGTTCAAAAGGTGCTAAAAAATGCCTATCAAAAATTCGAAGCCATGCACAAGTCAAATCCGCAACGTCTGGCGCTGGCCTATCGATTGATTGATGGTTATCTGCATGCAGACTTGTTTGATAAAGCCGTCACACTCAGCGAGAAAGTGCTTCGCGATAACGAAGACATCTATGGCCAGTATCATGCAAGTACGGTTGAGATCCAACACCGTATGGTCGATGTACTCACCGCTGCCGGTCAGCGGCAGGCTGCCCACAACTTGGCCCAGTTGGCATTGCAGAGCAGTCTCAAATATCACAGCGAGAGACCGGTGCTGTTGGCCAACAGTTATTTTCGCTTTGCCCAAGTCAAATTAAGCTGTGTTTTCCCCTATTGCAATCGACCAGAAGCGCTCAATAGTGGTCACTCGGGGATAGACAAGGCGATTGAGTTGTTGCACGGCTCGGGCAACGAAAACAGTGTTGCCATGGCCGACGCACTGTTGCTAAAAAACTGGTTTATCAATGTTGGGCAAGTAAAAATAACCCTGCTTAATCGGGCATTGGCTATTTATCTGGCGCAGGTGGGCAAATTCGATGAAAGAACCGCACAGGCTTATGTACAGCTTGGCAGAACCCGCTCAAACTGGCAGATTAACACCCACTTGGCCAGCGGTGATTTGCATCAGGCCTCGACAATTTTGACTTTTCTTTATGGTCCCAACGCATCCTCGGTGCATAGGGTAAACCGGGCATTGGCTGAGCAACACCTGTTTGCCGAAGATTTTAACGGGGTCATCAACACAATCGGTCAAATGATTGACCTAGATGACCCGCAGTTTAGCTGTGACAACAACGGATGTCTCAGTGACCTGTCGATGTTAACCAAAGCCTATCTCTATCAAGGTGACCGGACCTCGGCACTGGCGCTGATACCCCTGTTTTCTCGGTCAATCTATGACAACAAGCTTAAATTGTCTTTTTCTTTGTCTCATGAGATTAAGACACTGATCTTAAGAGTCAGCGACGATGGGCACAAAACCTCGATAAGTTTGAATGCATTGCTCGCACGCATCAACAGCAATGAGGTCATCGGCAAAGCCGCAAATAATAACATTGCAGTGAAGGCACTCAGTCATGAGTGGTTTAATTTGCAATTGCACAGCTATCCGCAATCGCTCGACATGCACGACTACCTTTACACTTTA
>JABSOG010000651.1 GCA_013216025.1 Algicola sp.
GGGTGCAAAGGCACAAAATCAGTAAAGTTGTTCTGGGCAGTTTGGCGAGCTTGCGGATCAGCCCAAACGCGAGCCAACCGAGCAATATCAAAGCGATGGGCAGCACCAAGGGGCCCGTGAGTCGGCCAAACCAAAAGTTGCTGGAAACCTCTGGGATGTAAAACCACAAAACAAAGACGATAGAACACACCACAATCGCAATGTTGATGCCCTTTTGGGCGACTTTGGATGGGGTGAGGGCGGTCTTAAGTTTGGCTAACTTGGTTTTAAGGGTCATTATTTTCCTTTAAGCACTTCTTCAATTGTTTGCGACTGGATGGGCGCGATTTTGTTCAGGTCATCAAGCTGTTCAACACCTGTGACACAATACCATAGCAAAATAAACTGGTGGGGCGAAATTTTCTGGTGGTTTCAAACTTCTTTACGGTTGATGTTGGCACCGTGTGATGCGTTTTAAATATGTCTAATTGTACACAACAACAATTCTTATAGCCCCCAGTTTACCTATGTACCTTTAATTGTTGTATCCAAATGTAATTATCAAGTAATTGCAGCGAGTTACAAATGAAACCTGCTACTCAATATCACGCATTATATAAAGGTTTGAAATTACACGATTTTCTATTGAGGTAACGGGTGAATAATCATTGAAAGTAAATAGTTATTCATCACCCCTTTCAAATCTGGTTTGATGTGCCTGAGAAAACCATCGCTGTTGCTTTTTTTGCGAGGGCTGATTATGGTTTTAACCGCAAGTTTTGCAAAACCTTTTATTCATTGGCATGTACATGAATATGCCGACGTGTGGTTTTAAGGTATTTATTGGGCATGTAAAACACCTGTGATCTTTATCGCTGTCTGGTGTCTGTCATTCCTGCAAATAATAAAAAAAATATAAGTGAACAAAGACAAAATGAAAATAACAAAAATCAAATTGGCACTGCTAGGTGCCTGTATCGCTACATCTAGTGTTGCTGCCGACTCTTCTATTTCCAATGAAGTGACAAATAAAGCCGGTCTTAATGACAGCACTGACACCAAACCTCTAATTCAAGCCAAAAGCAAAGATAGCCTGTGGGGTTATTCAAGCAAGGGCCGTGAAATGTTTGACGTGATCACCAACGATGGTCAGGTTATTCGCGCGGTTGACGTCGACGGTTTTGCTCATGCGGGTGATGTCATTCTTGGCCGCACCGATCTGCTCAAACAACATGGCCTGAATATCGTTGCGGGGCAAGAAGCGCCTGCCGATGATATTATCAGTGCCGGTATTCGTTATCCTTCGTCGGGTTACAAATGGCCAAACGGCGTGGTGCCTTATGTCATTGATGGCTCGCTGGGCTCTCGGGGACGCAATGCCATGAGTTATGCTTTTGGTCATTGGAACAACAATACTAACGTCACTTTTGTACAGCGTACCAACCAAAGTAACTACATTAAAGTGGTTGGCGGCGGCGGTTGTAGTTCGTGGATTGGGATGCAGGGCGGACAGCAAACCGTGACATTGGCCGAAGGCTGTGGCAATGGCGCGGCGGTTCATGAACTGGGTCATGCGGTGGGTTTCTTCCACGAACAAACCCGTGCCGATCGCGATAATTTCGTCACCATTTACTGGGATAGAATTCAGTCGGGTATGTCTTACAACTTCGACAAAATGACCAGCAATGACGGTCAAACCCACGGCAGTTATGATTACCGATCTATTATGCACTATCGCACCACGGCCTTTGGCATCAACAATGCCATCACCATTTGGCCCAAACAGGGCGGGGTAGACACCAATTACATGGGCAACGGCTCTGTGCTGTCGAACGGCGATGTGGCGGCAACAGCAGCCATTTATGGCACAGGCGGCTCAGATGGTGGCAATGGCGGTCAGAATTATAGCGGTAGCTTGAGTGGCACTGGCGATTCTGATATTCAGCCAGATGGCAAATGGTTCCAATACGGCGGCGGCACATTACAAGCGGCTTTGTCGGGTCCAAGCAGCGCAGATTTCGATCTCAAGCTTTACCGCTGGAACGGCTCATGGCAAGAAGTGGCCAGGTCAGAGTCTAGTACTTCAAGTGAATCGATTACTTATAACGCTTCTTCAGGTTACTACCAATATGAGATTTATTCGTACAGCGGCAGTGGCAGCTATACGTTTAGCTTAAATAAATAACAAATTTTAAAGGCCGTTGTTACGGCCTTTTTAATAACCACAAATGACAGCGGTGTCATTTGTGGTTGTAGCACTAAAACTAAACAACATAAACAACAAAAATAACGAGGAATAAACGTGAAATTACACACTAAACTGGCAGGGTTGTTCGCCTTTTCAGCATTGGCGACGTCGGTTAACGCAACGAATCTGTACCAAACGCCACTCACGGCGTCTGATACCGGTGACTACATCATTAAAATTAATTTGTCGGGCATAGGGGCCAAAGCTCTGGTGCAGCAAATCAGTGCTGATCAGGTGTCTACGCTTAGTGCTGATGCAGGCAGTAAAATGGTGGTGGCCAGTCTTGATTTTGAACAGGCACAAAAGCTGGCCAGTCATGCGGCAGTCAGTTATATCGAGCCAGATAATTATCAGTCATTTTATGGCGCAGCATTGCCTAATGAACAGTTGACTGAGGGTTTCAATCTGGATGAAGACGATGAGTACAGCGACGAGTTTTATGCCAGTTCGCTAGAAATTCTTGAAAGCCTTGCGACCACTGAACATACGCCGTATGGCGTCAGTTTGGTTAACGCCGACAAGGTGCCTGAGCCTGCTTTCGCCAACAAAACAGTGTGTATTATTGACTCGGGTTTGCAAGTCGACCATGGTGATTTCGACGGACTGCCGGTCAGCGGTAATCACAGCGATTATTCAGGGTTTTGGAATATCGACCAAGTGCAGCACGGCACCCACGTAGCAGGCACCATTGCGGCGGTCGAAAATGGTAGAGGCGTGGTTGGCGTCATTAAAAACGGCAACATCAATGTTTATGTGCAAAAGCTGTCGAACGGTGCGCCGGGGAACCGAATTCGCATCAGTCACGAAATAGAAGCGATGGAAGTGTGTGCGAATCAAGGGGCTGATGTGGTGTCGATGTCGTTTGGTGGTGCAACGCCATATAACGCGTTGAATGAGGTTATCGACCGTTTGAGCGAGAGAGGCGTGTTGTTTGTTGCCGCTGCCGGTAACCATGGCCGCAAAGTATCACAGCGTATTTGTGACCGGCAACCTACGCCAGAAGCAAAATATGCCTGTGAAAATGCCCACAAGGCCAAGCATTTTCCGGCTTCGTACCATAACGTGATGTCGGTCGCCAACATCAATGCCAAAAAGCAAAAAGCCAGTTCGTCGCCGATTAATGATGCGATTGAAGTGGCTGCGCCGGGCACTCAAGTTTTGTCTGCATCGGCCAAGTCTTACGAGATTTTCAGTTTGAAGGTTAATAATGTCGCTAAAGCGGTGGCGCATATCGGCAATACCAGTACTGATTTTCCTGAAGGTCCAATGCTCGGCGCTGCTTGTGGCGCGGGCATTTGTACTGATCCGGGCGGCACTTGGTTTGAAGGTAAAGCGTGTTTGTATCAGTTTGATTTCAGAAACTTTGACCTGACAACGCCCGCCAACAACTGTGCAGCCAATGGCGGTACCATGTTGGTTATGTACCCGCCAATCCCGGGCATGGGGCCGATTCGAGGCAGCTTTGGTAGTGCTTTCCCATTCCCAATATTTTCTATTGGTAACAGCACAGCACTTGATTTGCTGAATAATCCTGAAAAATCGATGGACTTGAGCTTTTTCACTTCACATCACAAATTCTTGAGCGGTACCTCTATGGCAACACCTCATGTGTCTGGCGTTGCAGCCAAAGTTTGGAGCTTGAACGAGCAATGTACTAACCGTCAAATCCGTAAAGTGTTGCAACACACCGCAAACGATTTGGGCACTGAAGGTAAAGACATTCAATTTGGCTTTGGTTTGGTCGACACCCAAGCAGCGCATGAGTACATTCAAGCCAATGGTTGTGATATTCCAACACCGGCCTGTCCGGATGCGTGGTATTGGAATCAGGCATATAACGGCGGTGATAGGGTGACCTTTGAGGGCGATATTTATAAAGCCAAATGGTGGTCAAAACGTGCCGGTCCGGCAGATAGTGGGCCTTGGGAAAAGGTTGGCGTGTGTAAATAATCATTGGTTGCGCAAGGGCGATTAGCCCGTGCAAAAACTGTTGGATTAACAACACGTAGGTTGTGGTTGAACTGCGAAGCAGGAAGCCCAACATGCCATAAGTGGGGTCAGCACCAGTTGTGTTTTTAGACATCGGGTTCTGACCTCTCTTTTCCAAAACAAGAGGTAAACATGCAATTTGTACAACATTTTAAGCTACTCGCTTTGGCAGTAGCCACTTCATTTTCAACCCAAGCCGACGAGTATCAACTCACGCCTTACACATCTTTCACAGCCCACGGCAATCATGTCACCGAAGTGGTATTGCCCGATGAAGGTTTTACGGCAGAAAAGGTATTGCTTGAAGTCGAGTTGGGCTGCGCCGAAATTGGTTGCAGTGACTGGGATTATACCGTGCGCTACGAATGGCAGGTCGGTGACGATAAATTCGAACTGGGCCGACTAATCACGCCTTATGCTGGTTATATGCAGCGCGGTATGCACGGTTTTGACCGCAGTTGGCGGCGCAAGTATGTGTTCGACGTGACTCATTTAACACCCGTTCTTAAACAAAAGGGGCGGTTAGTGGCCCATTATGGCGGTTGGGGCGCTAAAAAATCGGCGTTTGGTTTTGCTGCCAAGTTAATCACTCAAGGCAGCGAGCCACTGCGCGAAGTGAAACGGGTGATCAACTTATACCGTTCAGGCTCTGAGGGTTGGCCTTATAAAACGGCAGCATCGTTTGGTGAATACCTTAAACCACAAGTGGTTGAATTTGCTCCAGACGAAACTTATGCCGAGGTAAAAGTGACTGTTTCTGCTCATGGTCATGCGTTGTCTTTTGATAACCCAAAAAATGAGCCTGA
>JABSOG010000652.1 GCA_013216025.1 Algicola sp.
TGTCGGGGGCCATCTGTTCAGACAACAGCCATTGTTTGTCTATTTTGCCATTATTGGTGAGTTTAAACGCATCCAATTTGACAAAAAATGACGGCACCATATGTTCGGGTAATTTTGCCTGTAGGGCGTTACGTAGCGCTTTTGCCAAGTCTCTATCCGTTACATCGCGCTCACAAACAACGTAGGCCACCAAATGTTTCAGTCCCGGTTGGTCTTCACGCACCAACACCACAGTGGATTTAATTTGCGGCAACAACACCAACTGTTGCTCAATTTCGCCCAGTTCAATGCGAAACCCACGGATTTTAACCTGCTCATCGATGCGACCGAGATATTCAATCTCGCCATTGGGTAAATAACGACCCAAATCACCAGTGCGGTACAACGTTTCATCGCTTGCGAAAGGACTCACTATAAAGCGACTGGCGGTCAATTCTGGCTGATTCAAATAACCTCGGGTCACCCCGTTGCCACCGACAAAAAACTCGCCACAAACCCCAATGGGTACTGGTGTTAATTGCGGGTTGAGGATATAGAAACTCAAATCATCAATCGGACGGCCAATCAGGCTACCCTTATTTTGCATGATGTCCTGAGCCAATATCCGGCGATAAGTCACATGCACGGTGGTTTCGGTGATGCCATACATATTGACCAGTTCGGGTTTGTTTTCACCATGACGCTCAACCCAACTATTCAAGTCTTGCAAATTCAGCGCTTCGCCACCAAAAATTACCACCCGCAATGACAAAGGTTGCTGTTGCTGTGCATCGATACTGCTGAGCTGGTTAAACGCACTGGGGGTTTGGTTCAATACCGTGACTTTTTCATCCACCAGCAGCTGATAAAAATCATCAACCGAGCGCGGCATCCAGTCGGGCACCACCACCAAACGTCCACCAAATGCCAATGCGCCCCAAATTTCCCACACCGAAAAATCAAACGCGTAAGAATGAAATAAGGTCCATACATCTTGATCATCAAAATGGAATGCATTTTGGGTTGCCGTTAACAGCCGAACCACATTATGGTGCTCAACCATCACGCCTTTGGGTAACCCGGTTGAACCTGAGGTGTAAATGACATAAGCGAGACTGGCGGCGCTTTGACCGGCCATTTTTAACGGGTTGCTGGTTGGGTATTGGTCGAGATTTTGGCCTAGCTCTTTTTGAGTTAACACCAAGCTAACACCACTGTCTTTAACCATATAATCCAAACGGTCTTGAGGGTAATTGGGGTCAAGTGGCACATACGCCCCACCGGCCTTGAGAACAGCCAGCAGCCCAATCACCATGTCCATTGAGCGCTGAACGCACAATCCCACCAAAGTGTCGGGTTTTACCCCTTTTGTTCGCAGATAATGTGCCAAACGGTTGGCTTTTTGGTTAACGGCCTGATAGTCCAGTTCTTGCTGTTCAAATACCAGTGCCGTAGCGTGTGGAGCCAGTTCTACACGCTGTTCAAACAGCTCATGAATAGACTGGTTTTTAGCTGGGAGGGTCTGATTACTGGCATACTTCGCATTGAGGGTATGCAACAAATAGTGCTGCTGTGAACCGGTTAGCAACGAAAGTTCGCCAACGGTCAAATCAGGCGACAGTACCATGGCTTCGAGCAGTGTCTGGTAATGGCCAATCATGCGATTAATGGTGGTTTCGTCAAACAAAGCCGTGGGGTATTCGAGCCGACCATGAATACTGCCGGGTTCTTCAGTCAACGCCATGCTCAAGTCAAATTTGGCGCTGTCGTTGTCACTCTGGCTTAAGCTCGATTGCAAGTGGGGTAAATCAAACTGACCAATTTGGGTATTTTGCAGCATGAACATCACCTGAAACACCGGATTGTAACTGAGGCTTCTCGGGGGGTTGAGGTGATTAACGAGCAGTTCAAAAGGCAAATCTTGATGCTCATAAGCCGCCAATGTAGTGGCCTTAACTTTGTTTAACACCGCCGCTAGGCTGTCGTTACTGTCGATGGGGCTACGCAAAATCAGGGTATTGACAAAAAACCCAATCAAACCTTCGATTTGAGATTGATTGCGATTGGCAATCGGGGTACCGACCAATAAATCGGTTTGCCGGGTGTACCGCCATAACAACACTTTAAACCCGGTCAGCAGGGTCATAAACAAGGTGACGCCATTGTCTAAACTCAGCGTTTTAAGTTGTTGATAAAGTCTGTCAGGTAGGTCGAATGTGACGGCGTTGCCGTGCAAATCCTGCACCGCAGCACGGGGCCTGTCGGTAGGCAGTTCAAGCAGTTGAGGCGCATTGGCCAATTGTTTTTGCCAATATTGCAAGTCTTGTTCAAAACCGCCTTGGCGTTTGCGTTGTTGCTGCCAATGGGCAAAATCAAGATACTGGATTGGCAGCGGTGGTAGCGGGTTTTTCTGGCCATCAAAATACGCCCGATAGAGTGTTTTCAATTCCCCAAAAAGTATTTTCAAGGACCAACCATCCAAAATAATATGATGAATATTAAACAGCAACACATGTTTGACTTCACTGAGCTTAAGCAAGGTGAGCTTTACCAACTGTCCAGATGCCAGCTCAAAAAGGTGTTGGCCATGTTTTTTGGCATAAGGGGCGATGTCATCCGTCGAATCGATTTCGATTAGCGGCATATCAATAACAAACTGCTCGTCAATGACTTGCAGGGGTTGGTCTTGCACACAAATAAACCGGGTGCGCAGACTTTCGTGGCGCTGTATCACGGTGTTAAAACAACGCAGCAGAATTTGAGCATCTAGCTTGCCATCAAAATCTATGGTGCCAGCATTGTTATAACTGTAATCAAGCCCCTGCTCAAAGCGGTCGGTAAACCATACTCGTTCTTGCTGAGAAGACAGCACAAAACCGCGCTGGTCGCGTGCCACTTTGGTGATGGTTGACTTAGGGATTGCCAATGTTTGCAGGTATTTGACCAGCTCGATTTTCTGCGTTTTGATAGCGGTTTGTAATTGGGCTGACATTTTATAGTCATTAGAAGGCATGTAACAAAGCAAACGTTCACCGTCTACTGCTAAGCGAACCTTTTGTTGCTTCAAGGTGTTGACTAATTCTGCAATATTCATTTTTTACAGTTTCCTTTGTTACGGGTTTGTTCTCGATAGCGCCAGAGTTCTATGACCAATTAAGGACCCGCTCTGATCACTTTTCAAAAAAATTCGTGATGTTAAAATCATCATAAATTATGAGTGGCGCGCATTTTATCAAAGCACAACAAGAACTTGAAATAGAAAAGGCTGAGCATGGAAAAAAAACGATAAATGACCAAACCAATTGGGGTTTTGTACAAGTAATAGACAGACTGGGGTTGGTTGGTGAAGTTAGTGGGTCGTTCCGCTTTTATTTACGAATGATTTTACGGCCATTGAAAGACTTAACCATTGGGATAAACAAGGGCGGTTCATTTTCGTGATTGAAGATTTGGCTAAAATTTCCCCGAAGACAACCCCATCGCTTTAAAGGTCGGATTGAGTCGATTAACCAAAGCCGATATTTTCGAGCGCCTAACCAAAGGCGTTTACCTGTACGCCTACGCCAACACATTGATACAGGGGTTGAATAGGATGAGTGATTTCAAATCAGAAAATCATCGGTACAATAAAAACGAATCAAGCCGCCATCACAATCGGCTTCGAATAGTTTATCTTAAAGCAGGGGATCGGGGCTACCGCGACTAAAGACCAGTGAAAAGTAAAAAGTTTCATTTTACGACACTTATTCTGCGAAGGTTGGGGTCGTGGTGGCTTAAATTGGCTATGGCACTTGAAAGCATCCCTGCGGTTAGTCCTAGGTAAATATGCTCCTGCATTTACCAGCCTACAGGCGTCCTGCCTTAGTGTCGGTCATCCTGACACTCCACCAAGTGGGTAAAAAAGCTCCAAGTATTCGCTTTTTTGACACCACTTGCCCTGCGAAGGTGAGGGTCGTTTTGTTGGTGTGGTTTCTGAGGGCTTTAAATACGGGCTCTTTCATGTGAGGATTTACTAACTAAAAATATTTTAGACCAGATCTCGCCTTTTTTTAGACTGGGTTTGATAGCGTTGAATATCTTGATGACACTTGCTCTGAATACTTCTAGCTAACAGTCGGTTTTTTCTTGTTGCATTTAAATTTTATACATTAAATGAGCATTGATTGACTCCCCGATAACAATTACTATATTCAGTAACAACACCCCTCAAGCCTATGACCAGTTTCGATTGGTAAATGCTCAAATCGAGGAGTTTCTTCTTTTTGGGCATTAGCAAATATATATACCAAACCGCCGCTGTCTACCCCAGAACATATCGAACAGCTCAAAAAACGTGAGTTAGTCATTGCAGATGAAAGTAAGGGGGAACAATGTTTTGATAATATTGGTTATCGACCAAAGCAAAGTGGAGGTCACCATGGCCTATATTATAGACCTTAAGTGGTATTAATCGGTGTAAAATGAAATTTGGGCGAATATGAAAAGAGATTTAAGTGTCTATTAAAAAGAATAAACCCAATTAACACCGTTCAACAACGCAGTGCAGTATAACCTGCGTAGGTTGGGGTTGCGCTCTGTGAGTTTATGATTTTTGAAGCCTACCCCAGATCTACATCCTTTCTTCTTTCCAACCAAGTGCTTGTCAGGTTATGCGCTACACTTAAAATCACAGTAAGCAACAACAAAAAGTTCGATATGGGTAAAATAAAAATTATCAGTGCGCCTGAAGTTACAGCAGGTCCAGACAATAAAGCGCAAAGCAAAGGTTTGTTTGACAAAACTTTCGCTCCAAAAACACTAGTCAATGAAATCGATAGCAAAACACTACAACAAAATCTTAATCACTTGGTACAAGAACTCAATGGCACTTTTGACACACTGGAGCAACAGCAAGGTTTTCAATTAAAACAATTTACCGTAAGCGTGGAAATAAATGCCAAAGGTGGTGTCGCATTGGTCGGCAAATTGGAAGCTGGTGCAAAAGCAGCAGTAACGCTAGTGTTTGAAAAGGAAGAAAAATGACTCGTAAG
>JABSOG010000653.1 GCA_013216025.1 Algicola sp.
AGGACTGATCCTCCATTTCTTAGGGTTTTATTTATATTTTTTCTTCTTACTTCCATATAGAAGTGTTATTTGAGGTGTTTTATCTTCCATTAGTTTATAGACTTTATTGTGGCCCAGACTGGTGTTGTCGCCTGCGATATGCTGATAACGAGTGAACTGACCGGTAGTGGGGTCCAGCCGGTTAAGCCCGCCATTGCGGGTGCCAGCCCAGATAAAACCCTGACTGTCGGCCAATACCGTATACACTTTGTCGTCGCTTAAGCTGTTGGGCTCAAAGGGGTCGTAACGAAAAGAATGGGTGAATTTTTGCGCTTTTAAATCAAATTGGTGCAAACCACCACCAAATGTCCCCACCCACAGGTTATCGTTATATTCCACCACTGACATAACCCGACTGGTGCTTGCTGTTGTTTTGGGGTAGCTTTGATCAACGGGGAAACGTTGAAACGTGGCTGATTGATTGATGAAGCGATGTAACACACCGCCTTGTGTGCCAACCCATAGTGTCCCCTGAGAGTCTTCGAACAAGGTATGAATATAGTTATTGGCCAAAGAATGGTCGTCGTCCGGGTCATGCAAAAACGCTTTAAACCGGTAACCATCATAACGGTATAGACCATTTTGTGTTGCTGCCCAGATAAATCCCTGCCTGTCCTGCAACACTTTTAATACCCAACCATTCTTCAGGCTCCCTGAACCGCTGACAGAAGAAAAATTAATGACAGGTTGAGTTGTGGTGTTTATTTTAGGCTGGTCTGCCAATCCAGGCATCAGACTTAAGATGGTAAGCAACAATACGGTGGCTGTTAGCCGGGTTTTTGGCATGAATTTGAATAATCGTTATGGACAGCTCACCAAAGTATAGCGGATATTTGACCATTGACTTGGCGAAGCAGATGCTCCGCCAGCCCATCAAAACGCCTTAATCAGCGCTATACCAAAAACCCGCGCCGTATGACCGTCGACAAAATCCAGCGCATAGGTCGGTGCGAGACCAAAACCACCGATGTGAAAATCGTAACTTAATGAAAGTCGTTTAATATCTTGGGTAAAACTGTGCGCACCACCGACTTTTTCGCGGCCAAAACCAGCGCCAATCCTCAACTCTTTCCACGGATGCAGATAAATTGCCCCTAGGGTAATATCAACGCCGTCACCATGATGAGCATCATCGGTTTTTTCATAAACAAAACCCGTCCCCCACATTTGGTTGAATTTATACTCATATTCAATACCATATGAAAACTCGGTATGGCTGTCGGCATTGGTGTAACCGAGAAATATCCCGGCAAAATGATGGTGCTCACCCGCAGCGCCATAACTGAAGCTGCTGAACAGGCACAATAACACCCCTTGCATCAGACGATGGGACAACAAGCGAGCGGCAGCTCGACACGGATTTTTGTAGATTAACGACATCAATTTGTTTTTCATCACGTTTTCCTCTTTATTACGGGTTCAAATGCTGTTTGACTTATCACGACGCTGTTTTAGGTCCACCATAAAAATATCTGCCAAGTAATTATAGCCAAGACCCGGCAAAACCTTTACGTCCTAAAGTAACTCACCATTTTATGCGGAATTTGCCGTAACGACACTTCGAGACAAACCGCCCCTTCTTTTGTGCCACCAACGGCATACCATACACCACACAACTGTTTTCATTCTGCCCCAGAGTATAGGCCCCAGCGTCTCGCATTGCCTTGCACCCATTGAGCACACAATAGTGCGGTTGTTATTTTTCTCCAGCGACATATGGAAAAAGCCAAAAATGACCGTCGTTTGATGGTATTTTAAGTTAGTCATATATTTTTAACTGCGAATGAACAACAAGATAAACGATTCACTTACATTTTTTAACAATGCTCGAACGGTCTGTTACGACTAGGAAAAATTCATATTGGTTGTTTTTAAAACAGAACATTAAACTTAGCCAAAGGATGGAGGTATTGCAACTTCTCGATGAACGGATAGAAGCTTGGGCTTAGTGAATTTATAACCCCAGTTCGGACCGATGTAAATGATACTGTGGGTCAGTGCTAAAAAAGGTCTAAGCCCTTGAAAACAATTAAATCATCATGGTGGGGGTTAAGGTCTGCTAAAGGTTTCAACATCAAAGACGCGGTGCCACCGCCGATAACCAGCTTCGCAGCCAGTCCAAAATATTCTACCGCTTGACGAACAACACCAAGTTGCGCAGCAAGACAACCAAACTTCAGCGCTTCGGGTGTCGCCTTGCCAAGGCCATAATGATAGTCGGTGCCAATATCATCAAAGACTTTATCTGCTTTTTGGGCAATCGATGAAGTCATCAGCTCCAAACCCGGAATAATCCAACCGCCCTCGTGGATTTTATTTGAGTGAACAAAATCCACCGTAGTTGCGGTGCCTGCATCAACCACTATGACGTTTTGATTTGGAAACTCATGCACTGCCCCTAACACCGCAAGCCATCTATCGATACCCAAAGTTTGGTATTTTTTGTAAGCACATTTAACACCAAAGGCTTCACTGCTGGTTTTCACTTGGGTGAGTGAGGCACCAACTTGGCGGGCTTTGGCTTCAAGACTTATCGCAGATTCATCATGTCGAACAGACGCATAAGTCAGTTGTTTGATGTCATATTGCTCAAATAAATCAAGGTGATAACTAACTGGAGTCAGCTTGCCATTATCTGACAATACCGCCTTGCTTCGAGTATTGCCGATATCAACAAGAAGCTTCATATTCTTCCTCTTAGAGAAATTTCTCCACCGTAATAGGCCTTTTCACCAGTCCCTACTTCATCCAAAACAATACCGCCTTGCAGGTCAATGCCCTTACCGATACCCTTCAAACGACGATTGCCCATGATCAATTCAATCGGCTGGTCGTAATAACAATCATGTTGATTCCAGTGCGTAACAGCATTTTGTAATCCTTGTTGTTCAAATTCGACAAGTTGTTGTTTCACTTCGCATATTAACGTAGCGACTAGCGCATTACGGTCAACTGGCACATTGGCGTGAGTATTCATATCTGTCCAAGGCTGGTCGATTTCATCGCCCTGACGTTGCGGCATATTAACATTTATGCCAACCCCGATAACCACACAGCAGGGACCATCGGTTTGCCCTTCTAACTCAACTAATATACCGGCGATCTTCTGTCGTTCAATTAATAGATCATTTGGCCACTTAACCTTTACTTGGCTGGTCACTACCGATTGAATAGCCTCACGTACGGCAATGCCAACGGCAATGCTGAGGCCCATAGCCTGTTGAATACCGTCAAGTTGCCAATGCATCGAAAAATAAATGTGAGAGCCGAATGGCGAAACCCAGGTTCTACCTCTACGACCACGTCCGGCGCTCTGGCACTCGGCCACCACGCACTCTCCATTTAGCAGCGGTTTGCCTGCACGAACTTGCTCTAATAGATAGTCATTAGTAGAAGGGATAACATGTTTAACCGATATGTTCGGCAGTTCATCACCCAAGCGTAATGCAAAAGCCTTGATTTTCTGCTCACTAAGCAACGTCAGGTTGTTCAACAAACTGTAACCTTTGCCTGATACGCGATAAATCTCGACGCCAAGTTCACCCAATTGTTTTATGTGTTTGCTAACAGCTGCGCGGCTAATGCCAATCAGTTGACCGAGCGCTTCACCTGAATGAAACTTGCCATCACTTAGCGCATTGAGAATAATTTGTTTCTTATCAAATCCGGGCATTTTAAAGTGTATCCATATCAAGTTCTCCCGATTGGCCAATAATTTTGACTTCGGGTTCAAGGCGTATGTCGAAATGTTTTAGCACACTGTTACGGATAAGCTCAACTAAATCAAGTAACTGGGCTCCGGTCCCGCTCTTCGTATTCGTTAATATCAGTGCATGATGTTGGTATATAGCAATATCACCAATCGTGCGCCCTTTCAAACCACACTGTTCAATTAACCAAGCAGCCGGAATTTTGAATTGTTTTGCAGTAACCGCATACAGAGGCAACTCATGATGAACTAAACGAAGTGACTTTGCCTTTACTTTATCTATAACAGGATTCTTAAAAAAGCTGCCAGCATTGGGCATCTTTATGTGATTCGGCAATTTACTTTGGCGCAGGGCAACAACAGCATCAAAAATCTGGTTAGCATTATTCAGACCAGACAATCCGCTGTAACTTGTGATGGGTTGCCACTGTTTTTTTAACTTAAGACCCACTTTACAAATTACAGTCTTATTCATTAACTGTTGTTTGAAGATACTGTCGCGATAACCCAAATGCAGTTCATCACAATTTAAACGGACAATCTCAAGGCTATGCTTATCAAGGTATTCGACATAATCACAAATGTCAGAGAACTCTATACCATAGGCACCGATGTTTTGAATCGGTGCCGCCCCCACAGTGCCTGGGATCAGAGCAAGATTTTCTAGACCAAAAATGCCGTTTGCTAAAGTCCATTTAACTAACTGATGCCATTCATACCCTGCTTCGACGGTGAGGTAGAAATATTCATCGTCTTGGTGAGTTGATAGACCATGAGATTCAAGCTTTATGACGCAACCGTTGTAATCACTGCTGAAAATGGTGTTGGTGCCACTGCCAAGGATAATGTGTGGTTTGTTGAAGATGTCTAGGTGTTTTGCCACTTCGCGTAAGTCTTCAACGCTGTCAAATGTCAGAATGTCTGCGGCTTGGTAATTTAGGGCGAAACTGTGGAGGGGGGCAAGACTAATCAATGAGTGTGAGATACCTTATATATAATGGGGGAGTTTACAATAGATTGGGGTTTGATAGAAGTAGGAGCGAGCTCCAGCTCGCGATTTTGGCCAACGGCCAAATATATACGGGGTTTCGCCAATCCATTGAAATGGCTACGCCATTTATCGCGAGCTGGAGCTCGCTCCTACGACAAACAACAAAAAAGCCCAACACTTACGTGTTGGGCTTGTCTGTTTTATTGGGTGCCTGGCGGTGTCCTACTCTCACATGGGATCTCCCACACTACCATCGGCGCTAAC
>JABSOG010000654.1 GCA_013216025.1 Algicola sp.
CCACGCGGTGGCAGCTCCACAAAACCAACATCATCGGCGTCCTTGGCATTATTGGGCTTGCTATTATTGTCACTTTTACAGGAATGGTGATAGCCCCTAACGAGCCGGTGCCAGTCGCCAAAGTCGGTGAATTTACCGCCGTTGATTATTCAAATCAAGCGCAGGAATATTATTACCGCTTCAAACCTGATGATAACTTCACCGCGATTGACCTTTATCAAAAAGCCATCGAAACCGATCCTAATTTCAGCTATGCCTACGCTGGATTGGCCAATGCTCATGCCCAAGCTTATTATCAATACGGACAAGGCGAAGACACCCTGCAACAGGCAATCAAACAGTCTAACCGAGCCATCGAAATCGCACCAAATCAAGCTTGGGGGTATAAATCACTGGGGCTGGCACACCATCTTAACGGACACTTTAACGAGGCCATTTTGGCTTACGATAAAGCGATTGAACGCGCGCCCTGGTGGCCATCTCCGGTGAACAACAGCGCTTTTGTTCATCAAGAAGCCGGACGTTTAATTGAAGCTTACCAACAAGTTTTAACCGCGATTAAAATGGACACCAAAGACCCCATCCCTTATCTATTTCAAGGGTTGGTCTATCGAGATTTAGGCATGACCGCCCACGCGCTTAAAGCCATTAACCGCTCAATAGAGTTAAAACCCGATTACCTGCTCGGCAAAAACTATCTGGCCGAATACTACTTGGCCGTAGGAGAACATCAAAAGGCCTTGGCGCTGGTCGAAAAAACCGTTGCTCGCACACCGAAAAATCAATTCGCTCACTGGCTTAACGCGCAAATTCAATTACAACTGGGTGATAAGGCCAAAGCCATCAAACACTTTACACAAGCTGCGGCTTTGGGCGGGCGCCACCAGCTCATCGCGCAAATCTATTTGGCCGTTTTGCGCCAAGATCATCCAGAACAACAGCACCTGCAACTTGCAGAACGAACCAACAGTACCATCGCCCAAGGCAACCAATGGCCAGAGTTGATTTATGCTCAAGGTTTGCTGGCGTTGGTCAATCAAGATTATGACAAAGCGATGGTGAGTTTCGACCAAGCCGTTGATGCCGGGCTTAGAGCATTTTATTTGCGGGGCAATGCCATATTGCCCATTGAGTTAATCGAGTTGCCAGCCTTTAAAATCTTGGTTTTGAAGCAAACGGCAAAGTTGACCCAAGCACGACAGCAGGTGATGATTTTGGAGCAGGCGAGGTAGGAGGCTTTTACTCGGGTCGCTACCGCTGGGTTGGCCTGCGGCCATTAAAATCAAAAGCTTTGCCACGGAGACACGGATTATTTCTTACCGTGCATATAAGCCCGCTTAATGGCAATTTCAAGCTTTTCGATTTCTATTGGTTTGGTGACATAACCCACGGCGCCCGCCCTGATGGCGTCCATCACTTTGACTTTTTCGGTGACAGCAGAAACCATAATGATTTTTACGTCTTTATCGGCGGCCTTTAAGCGGCGGGTTGCTTCAATACCGTCCATATCTGGCATGGTAATGTCCATGGTGATCACATCGGGTTTGACGTAGGAGTAATCGAATATCGCCACTTTGCCCGATGACGACACTTGAATGACGTTGTGGCCCAGCTTATCCAACATTTGTTTGAGTTTTTTAGTGGTCAATTCAGAATCATCAACAATTTGAATATTCAGTGGTTTCATAGGGTTTCTCTTAGTAAACTATTCGCCTTAAAAATCCGCCAAAAGGACGCTAAAAGGCTTTTCTTATTGCGTGCACAGTTCTTGGACGGCGTCTCTTGTCTTTTACTGTAGCCCATGCAGGTCGAAGATCTCAAGTGACAATCCTTATTGCTACCATACCAGATGACAACATTTCGTTATTTCCCCCGATTTTATTAGGGCTTACCTCACTATTATCTGCCTCCTAATGACATCAACAGCCATGAATTCGGTTATTGCCAGTGGCCTGAAACTGGGTTATGTTAACCCTCATCAGGCATAACACGACACAGGATTGTAGATGGCAATAAAAAAAATAAAAAATGAAAAAGAATTACTGAAAACCGCTCTGGAAATTGGTCAGGGATACGCCAGAAACCGGGGTTTTCCACCGTTTAAAACCACCGATGGACAAAAAGACAAAATCGAATGCATTTATCGATTGTTAGTTCAAGATAAAATGATCCATCCTTTGCCGGAAGATCAAGAAAACAGCGTCAACATGAAACACAAACTGGCGGTATGGATCTCCCATAAACTGCCCAAAGATCACCCATTACTGCAATAGCATTTTTGACGATAAGATGTGAGATTTGACCACTTTAGCGATATCCTGTCATCACAGCGTTTATCGTTAGCAGCCGACAATAGCAGATGCCAGCTAGCCCCAACGCCTTTACAGGGCACGTGGAACGGGCGCTTTGGTATATAAGCCGGGCGACAAAAACAATTGGTCATGATCTTGCTATTACCATTGACTATTTGCCGTTACCAATACTACTAAGGGAACACCATGAATCGATTTGTTAAACTGGCTGGGCTATTCGGCACAACAATGTTTGCCCACAACGCCATTGCCGATACCGTCAGCATTAGCCGACTTGATGCCCTCGACCTCAAAAGCCGCTATTTTGAACTAAGCGAAGACCAGAAGGTCGAAATCGAGTTTCTCGCACCCAAAAGAAACAACCAAAATGATTATGATAGAGATGGCGATCGCAACCAAACAGACTTTGTCTGGATCATCGATTTGGACACTCGCGAAACCGTATGGCGCTCACGCAAGGCGGACGAAATCGAATCGGGCAAAAACCGCAGACTCAAAGTTTACGCCGACAAGGTCAATCTCGACAAAGGCCGTTATGGCATGTTTTACTCCACCCACAATTTTAGAGCAGAGTCCCACAGCGGCATGGATTTTTTCCTATACGGGCTGTCAACCTTGCTTCGTGACGACAACAAAATCACCCATGAAGACATCGAAAGCTTTTACGTCGATTTACGCGCCAAAGACATCGAGAAAATCTCACCAGCACAGTCTTTCAACCCTTTTGCCGGCACTAAAGAAGTCGTGGGCCTGCACAAGGTGCGTAAAAACCGCTTCGAGCAGTTTGGCCTGACCGTTGCCAAAGAAACCGAATTGTCGATATACGCACTGGGTGAAATTGCTGGTGACGATGCAGCAGATTCTGCCTGGTTGAAAAATGCCGATACAGGTGCAGTCGTGTGGCAGATGGACAAAGAGTCCACCATAGCCGCCGGTGGCGCCCATAAAAACCGCTTGTTCAAGGGCACAGTAACGGTGAGCAAAGGGGCTTACGTGATGAGTTATTCCAGTGATGGCAGCCATCACTACAACGATTGGAACAGCCAACCACCGTACGATCCTCAGGCTTGGGGTGTCAGCGTTTATGCCGACAAAGCGACCAAGGTTGAAACGTTTGATCCCAAAGAAAGGCTCGAAGCACTGAAGATTTTGAGCATTTCTAAAGTCGGCGACAATGCCTATTTGAGCAAACACTTTAAACTGTCCAAAACCACCAATGTTCGAGTCGTCGCCCTAGGTGAACGTGCTGGCAGCCGCAGCATGGCTGATCATGGTTGGATTGTGAACAGCAAAGACCACTCAAAAATCTGGCAGATGAAAGCTCGTCACACCGAGCACGCCGGTGGTTCAAGCAAAAACCGCATCAGCGACGAAATCATCACTCTGCACGCGGGCGAATACACCGTCAATTATGAATCGGATGGTTCTCATTCATACGATGGCGGCTGGAATGCAGCGCGTCCACATGATGAAAAGAAATGGGGCATCACCTTGTACGGTGCTGGTGACGGATTCGACAAAAAATCATTTAAAATGCTTAAATCGGCCGACTCAAACGCCATTGCACAAATCGTCCGGGTTGGGGATGGTCAGCGCCGCTCACAGGCATTTGAACTGGCAGCCGATCAGAAAGTCCGTATTTACGCCATTGGCGAGGGCGATTCAGGTGATATGTCAGATTACGGTTACATCAAAAACAGCGAAACCGGCAAGCGGGTTTGGTACATGTTTGCCGATGAAACCGAACACGCCGGTGGTGCAGGTAAAAACCGTCAAGTCAACGAAGTGATCTCCTTGCCAAAAGGCAAATACAAACTCTACTTCAAAACCGATGGCAGTCACTCTTTCGCCGATTGGAACGCCAACCCGCCTACAGACAAGCAGCATTACGGTATTACCGTGTATGATGCGAGCAAGTAAGGGTTACGAGTTGTGATTTAAGTACAGTCGCTTAATCGACTGTTCTGTAGACTAAAGGTGGCATCTAGCGATGGCACCTTTTTTTTGGTCAAATGAATCATCTGTTATGAGGCTAACGTAAGGTGGGCAACTTCGATAGAGGACGAATCAAATCGTCGTAGCACCACAACAAAAAAGCCGGTGGTCCCTAAGGAACCACCGGCTTGTTTGATTAACTGCTGTATGACACTCTCGACGGCCACCACAAGGGCAATCTGATTACCCTTTGATCCACCTATCTTAATAAAAATTTGCAGGAACCCGAATTTTTATTAACCCACGTAAATCCCAAGACAATATGCTCCTTCATTGTCACATTGCGTTATTCCATGCACGTGAACTCCTGCATATTTCTGGCAACCCCGAGAGTGCCAAACAACCCCTTTAAACACTCTTCCTCTTTCATGCCCTATTTCCGTGGCATGACTTCCGTTAACACAGCATCCTTTGTCAGCTTTACATCTTCCGTTTATACAGTTTCCGTTTCCCGGCTGTCTTTACATCCATTTTTAACAGCATCCATTTTCCCTTTCTCACCACTTCCTTAACGCTCAATCCTTGGCACGATCTCCTGTTTTACTGCTTCCGTGTTAACGGCTTCCTTAGCTCTTTCTTTATCCCTAACACCCTATCCTGTTTTACCACTTCCTTTTTAACTGCTTCCTTAACACTCTATCCTATTTTACTGCTTCCGTTTTAACTGCTTCCTTAGAACACTA
>JABSOG010000655.1 GCA_013216025.1 Algicola sp.
TGCGTTTTTCTGCTGACCTTTATAAATGGCCGCTGCAACGTCGTCTGGTTGTGCCGTGAGTTTTTCGGGTAAGTCCATGTCTTCGGTCATTTTGGTGTCGACAAAACCGGGCTTAACCGTCATTACATGGACGTTTTGCTTGCACAGGCGATTGCGAAGGCCAGATAAATAAGCAGACAAGGCGGCTTTGGCTGAACCGTAAAGGTAATTGGCCTTGCGACCGCGGTCTCCAGCGACTGAACTAATGCCAATAATAAATCCTGATTTACGCTGTTCGAAATCGTCGGCCACAATGTTCAGCAGACTGACCACGCCGGTATAATTGGTGTCTATGGTCTTTTTCGCCTCAGCAAAGTCACTTTGTGACTTGTCTTGGTCGCCCAGATAACCCACAGCGCTTATCACGCCCAACGGCTTTTCTGGCAAGGCATCATAAAATCCCTGATGTGCGTCAAAATCGAGAATGTCTAACTCAACGCATTTGGCGGCTTTTTGACTGCGCAATGACAAGTCTTTGGCAAATTCGTCTAGTTCGCTGCAATTACGGGCGGCCAGGTAAATGTCGTAGCCACAATCTGAATATTTGCGGGCCAGTGATTTGGCGATGTCGCTTTTCGCCCCAATGATTAATACGTAGCTCATGTTATATCTCTAAACGCTTGGATTGAAATGAATTGAATTTTTGGTCCATTTGGTACTGTGACCGCAACGCCCTGAATTTTTCGATGTGCGGATAACCCGCTTCAAACACCGTTTTGCTCACTCGGGCATCTTTGGCCAGATAAATGCGACCACCGTGCTCAACCACAATTTGGTCAAGTTGGTCGAGCAGGGCAAACAGCCCTTTTTCGATTTTAAAGTCTAAGGCTAAAGAGTAACCTTCTAGCGGAAACGACAGATAATTGTCGTTGGCAGGGCCGTACAATTTAAGCACCGCCAAAAACGAACCTTTATTGGAGTCTGAAATCGCTTGCAGAATGGTCTCAAGCCCTTCAAAGCTGGATTCTTTGGGCAAGATAAATTGATACTGGGTAAAGCCATTTCTACCGTAAATACGGTTCCAATGGCCAATGGCATCGAGCGGAAAGAAAAAAGTATCGATAGACACTTTTTGTTTCGACACGGCTTTGGTGACCTTGGCGTAATACAACCAGTTAAACGCTTTGACGGATAAAGGGTTTAATGCAAACACAGGAAAGTTGAACGGAATGGCCGGTTTGGCTGGAGATTCGTATTTGAGTTTACCGTCGTCGCAAAAGTCACCTACCATCAACAGGCTGCGGCCGATATTGTCGCCTTTGGCCAAACAGTCAATCCACGCAACGGAGTAGGGCACGTCACGATATTGTTCAAAAGCGGCAAAGGTTTCTTTAAGATTTTGGTTTTTAATGGTGGTTTGTTGAATCGTCTTAGAATTGATTTTTTTGAGCGATAAAGTCGCCTCAACAATGACCCCAGTTAACCCCATGCCGCCACAGGTGGCTTGAAACAATTCGTTGTTTTCCGTTTTACTACAGTCAACAACCGAACCATCAGGCAACATTAATTTGAACGTCTCGACCGATTCGCTGAAACACCCGGCCACATGGTGATTTTTGCCGTGCACATCGCTGGCAATAGCACCGCCAACGGTGATGAGTTTGGTGCCAGGTACGATTTTTAAAAACCAGCCCCTGGGGACCATGGCCTTGATGATATCGGCCAGTAAAACCCCGGCTTCGACGCGTAAAATGCCTTTGTCTGAGTCAAAATCCAGAAACAAGTCGTGAGGTTTCACCTTAATAATGGTTTTGCCGATGGCACTGTCGCCGTAACTTCTGCCGTTGCCGTGCGGTATTACGTCGTTGTGTTGTGCAATCAAGGCTTTTAAATCGTCTTGCTTGTCGTATTTAACGGCCGTGTTTTGGCTTTTGGGGTAGTTTCCCCAACCGGTTAGACTCATTGGGGCGCCTCGCTGAACACGTAAGTTTTGTCCAAAAAGTATTTGCTGACGTACCCTATGCTCAAACCGATCACCGCGCCAATATATTTGGCGGCTGCACCGTCAAAATAATAATCGAAGCCAATTTCAGTGCCCCAAAACACCAGTGTTGTCGCGCCACCGGTGAGGGTATACGCCATAAACTTCTTGGCATCTTGGGATTTAGATTCGGGTTTATGGTAAAAAATAAACTTTTTATCGAGCACGTATTTGCACACCAACCCGGCCAATGTGCCGCAAAACATCGCGATGATTAATTTGCCAAATCCGCCATACACCAGCAGGCTTAAAAACTGAAATGACAGGTTCAACGCCGTTGAGACAATGGCAAAGGCGGTATATTTAAGGACGATTTGAGATGACGCATTCATAGATATAGTATCCACACAAAAGCCGCGACCCAACTGATGATGGTGAGCTGAATAAAACGGTCTCTCAGTATGATTTTGGTGGGCGAACCACTGTCTTTTTCGACAAAGGCTATTTGCAGATAGCGCATCACCCCCAACACCACAAACAAGGCCGTGAGGTAAAGGTATTCGCTTTGCAGCCGCGCCACAATGGCAGCAGAGGTGGTGTATTGAATATACGATACGATAACCACCGCAGCCATGATCATCATCGCCGCATCAATAAATTGGAGGTTATAACCGTCGATGACTTTGCGCATCTTTTTGCCCGTTTCCATATAAATGAGGGTATCGTCACGGCGTTTGGCCAGTGCCATAAATAGCGCGAGCAAAAAGGTCATGATCACAATCCACATCGACAACGGCGTATTGGTGATTGTTGAACCGACAAAAAGCCGCAACACAAAACCCACCGCAATGATGGTGATATCGATAATCGCGATATGTTTGAGTTTAAAGCTATAGGCGATATTCAAACAAATGTAAGTGGCCAAAACGCCGGTGGCGGGTAAAGATTGCGATGCCATTAGCGACAGCCCCGCAGCAAACAGCACAAACATTAAAATCAGCGCCTGCTTTTTGCCAATGGCCCCAGAGGCCAACGGGCGGAACTTTTTGGTGGGATGTTGACGGTCTTCTTCGATATCTTGATAATCGTTAAGGATATAAATAGCACTGGCCGAAAAAGAAAAAGCCACAAAAGCCATTATGGCACTGTGCAGCAACGCCATATCGGCTATTGTGCCAGAGAAGAAAATGGGCAAGAAAATAAACAGGTTCTTGATGTACTGATGTGGACGGATTAACTTTAAAATACTTTTCATTTTGTAGCTTAACTAGGGCCTTAATTGGTGTCTAAAACAAACCGTCGAACACGATGATTACACGGCTGATATCAAAACGGGCAACTGTATAGAGAAAAGCCATTAAATACAAGCAAATGGGGTCTATTTGATGAATATTATTACTGTGTAAGGCGCTATAAAGGCGCTGTAATGGTCGCTTCGTCTTTATTGAGGTGCAAAACGGGTGAATTTACGTATAATCCCATCGCCGTTTTAGCTAACCCAAAGTCGATTATGCTGTATTTGTCTATTGTATTTATAAGTGCGTTTTTGTTGTTTCAGGTTCAGCCAATTATGGCCAAGTTGATTTTGCCGCTGTTTGGTGGCGGGGCGGCAGTTTGGACTTCTTGCCTGTTGTTTTTTCAAACCTTTTTATTGCTTGGTTACTTATATGCCCATGCTTTAACCAAGCTGCGAACTATGCGTGCTCAGGTGATGGTGCATGGCACTTTGCTGATTGGTAGTTTGTTGGTTTTACCGGTCGGCATGAGCGGGCTTGACGGGCAAATCAGCTCATCTTCCCCCTTGGCTGACATCATTATTTTACTGGCCGCAACGGTGGGTTTGCCTTATTTTCTGCTGTCTTCTACCGGGCCTTTGGTACAGCGTTGGCTGACTTATGCCGAACAGGGAACACTGCCGTATCGACTGTATTCACTGTCGAACATTGGCTCTTTGTTGGCGCTGACCACTTATCCGTTTTTAATAGAACCCAGTTTTGCGATGGACAGTCAAACGCTGACATGGTCCATCGGTTACACTTTGTTTGTTGGGGTTTTCGGTGTGTTGGGCGTAATGATGTTAAGGCTGCCGCAAGATGTGGTGGCCAAAAGTAAAGCGGATGATGATACCAGTATTGCTGGATATAAAGTCGATAGTCTGCTTTGGATTCTGTTGTCGGCGGTTGGCGTTATATTGTTGGTTTCTACCACCAACGCGATGACCCAAAATATTCCGCCCATGCCGTTTTTGTGGATCTTGCCGCTGTGCATTTATTTACTCAGTTTTATCATCGCTTTTAACGGTTCGCGCTGGTATGTGCGCTGGTATTGGTTGGTGTTGTTTACCATCAGTTCTTTTGCGGCGGTGTTGATGTTTTTCATCGGTTCGCAGTTTGATATTTTATCGATGATTGGCATGTATTCGCTGATTTTGCTGTCTGCCTGCATGATTTGTCATGGCGAACTGGCCCGCATCAAACCTCCGGCGCAAAAGCTTACTCTGTTTTATTTGTATATTTCACTCGGTGGTGCGCTGGGCAGTTTGTTTGTGTCTTTCATCGCGACCGAATTGTTCGTTCAGTTTTTGGAGTTTCCCATCGCCATTTTCGCGGTATTCGTGCTGTTTATGGTGTGTTTGAAACGCTATCCGGCGAAGTCTGAAACCCGGCCTATTGCTGCACTGTTTGGGCTGACCCAACAAGCAGTCCTCAAAGGCGCTTCATTGGTGTCATTGTTATTGGTGTTTTTGATGTTTTACACCCTACACGGTTTGTATGATCAATATAATGTCGACAGCAGTCGCAATTTCTACGGCATTCTCGCTGTCAAAGATGTTGAAGTAAACGGCAAACGCCAGCGAAGACTGATTGATGGCACCACGTCTCACGGTACCCAGTCTTTAGAATCGAATGAGGCGATGATCCCGTTAAGTTATTATCGCGCCAATACCGGCGGGGCGCTGGTATTGCAAAACTTCGCACCTGGCAAACCGATTGATGTCGGTTTTATAGGCCTTGGTGCCGGTGCC
>JABSOG010000656.1 GCA_013216025.1 Algicola sp.
AGCCAGTTCTGCGGCCAACATTTTTGACACGGCAGTCTTACCTGAACAGGGACCCCCACTAATCACCCTGAAAGCATCATTGGCAGAGAAATTTTGCGCCCATTGAATCAGCTCTTTGTGTAAATCAACCACCACTCGTCTTTCGTCTTTATCATCTTTTGCGGGAGCGATTTTATCTTCATCTTCACGGTCGGTTTTAAGCTTTTCGGTGTAATACGCCCGAGGTTTAACATAAATCTGCTTTAAACTAAAAGCTTCATGAAACATCCGTTCATTGACCTGCTCATTCAGCCAGGCGTTATATTGCAGCCATAGTCTGCGGGCCAGAGTCGCGCGGGTAAAAGGGGTATCCAAAGAAGATTTGATACAGGCATAATCGTCAGGCTTTTCCAGCCACTGATTATGCAGCATCAGAGCGAATTTATCGGCCAACCGCTCACTAATCACCTCGGCTTGTGCATCGTTAAGCGAGCGTTGGATTAACCAACTTTTTAAGTAGGGTTTAAAAGTATCTAAAAAGACAAAACCTTGTGGGCGATTAAAAAAGTCGACATCAATATCAAAGTCGCGGCCACTTAATAAGGCGGTCAGCTGTTTACTCAACTCCCCTTTTTGCTCATCGGTCGGCTGGTTATCAAACAAGTCATCACTGTCATGCACCAACTCTGCAACCGACAACATCAGCGACTGATAGATTAAAACCCAGGCCACCTCGCCGGGTTTATCTTTTAACCCGACATCTGCCAGAATATCCAAGATACTTACGCCTGCCCCGGCAAAATCCAGTGTCACGCCTTTGGCCAGTGCCTTGCTGGCATTGGCAAAAAACGATTTAGCATTGAGTTCAATCGGCTTTTTCAGGGTGGAAACTGGTTTTTTCAGCGTCAGACTTCCAGAGGTATGAACAGAGGGTATAACAGCTATGTTTTTCTCATTCAATAAAGAGACTTCTTCAACCAATCCAGTATTGAGTAAACCCATTTGGCGCAGAAAAAACGTCTGAAACAATCGGGTATCAATAAAGTAGTTTGGATACGCTTTTTTCAGGTCAGTTACACTTTTCACCGACACCAATACCACAGCGGTTAAACTATTGTCGGATTCAAGCAGGTTATAAGCTTTCACCGCTTCAGAGCGTTTTTCATTAGAGAAGTACTTTCGAGTAACGGTAAAATCACTCTCTGCATCATTCATTTTGTTGACTGATACTAATATCTGTCCATCCAGTTTATTACTGTCTTTACCGTCATAACCCACTACATTGGTGGCGATTCGGTAATCTTCGAGCCTTTTTAAAAAATTCAACGAGATGTCCTGACGTTTCATCTCACTTCTGAACTGATGACATTGCTGGACTGAAAAATGTGCTGGTTTTTCATCCTCGGCCATCAGGTTCGACGCCAGCTTAAAAAACTCACGATAAGCACCATCCCCTTCTAACCGCGTTTTCAGGCGGGTTTGTTCAAAAACATCAATGGTTTCAACACAGGTCGCCCACGCATGTTGCAAGCGTGTTCTGAGTTGCAATTCGATTTTGTGTTTGCGCCATGAGCTGGTGGACGATTCATCGTTATCATAACAACTGAACACCACATGCACACCACGATAACCGCTTGGCTTAGGGTCAAACATTCTGTCTTCAACACTAACGATCCGATGAACAGATCGGCTTTTTTGTAGTCTTTGAAGGCAGTCATAAACTTGCTCAACGGTCTCAAAAATAACCCGGCAGCCGCCGATATCCTGCATTCGAGTTAGCTGAATAGCATTAGTAGTTTGGCCATCTAATGTAGTACGTTCGAGTTTATCTAAAATGGTAGGAAGGCGCTTCAGTCGCCTGGCCAGGATAAAATCATCTGACACCTTTAGCGCCATTCGATTCACATGATTTTTAATCAGCATCAGTGGATATAAATGAGATTCACGAAAGTTGCGGATAATATTAATGGCCTCATCGCGCCGGGCGGCATCACAGCCTTTGCGGATGTGATCACCAGCTTTTTTCACCGCTTTTTTTGAATATGCCAACACCGTGTTTTTTTGCTGTTGATACTGTTCGTTGACCATCTATCGTCTGCCTGAATTTCATTATCTTATAAGTTCGACTTTCATCAGTGATTTTAAGTGAATAAGCATTACGATGCAAACTCTAACCTTAACCATCTGATTTTAAATCACTATTAAAATCTGGGGTTCTGAGACCGGAGTTCCAGACCTGATAATCCTATAGCGCGCTCCCCAAAATCCAAGCTAAAGTATGTGTCGAGCAAAACACAAAACCCAGAAAAAAGGGGTCAACAAAAATGCGAACGGCTCATGTTGTTTGATCAATAAAACGTGCGACACGAAGTTGTTTGAAGAGTTGTGCCACTCCGACAAGGATATCGACGGTACCACCTGTACCATCGGGTGAATCTACGGGCATGAATAAAGAGCTGCCCAGACAATGTAACAAAGGTGACAACGTCACCGGGGTGCAAATCGTGAGAAGCGCGCCCTCCTGATAACCTCAATCGGGTAAGTGCTAGATAGTTGATATGGTGAAGATATCTGAACCCGTGATAAAGATCGTAAGATCAAACAAGTGAAAGAGGTTGACCTTACACTTGGGCCAAAAGGCAATGTCGGTAGGCAGCGTTATTGTTTTATGGGCGCTCATAGTCATAACACCGACCGGTCGAAAGCGGGCACCTAAGTCATCAGATACTCAGATAACGGAACGTGGAAACCCTGTATTCCTCCCGCAAGGGTAAGTGTCTTGTAAAAGCTACCGATGGGGATGCGGGCTTGGGAGACCGGAGTAAGCAAATGCCATGCTGTAATGGTGTGGATACTTTCAAGCGGCGCACATTTAAGTGCATTCAATTCAATGATTGGCCTGTTGGGATCTTACTTGGGAAGTTTTGGCAAAAAATGACTCAAGGATGTTTGTACATAAGCAACCTTAGTAAGGAACTTATTCTCTTTCCATATTGCCCCCAATGGAATTAGATTTGACTCGAACAAAGAAAAAAGTAGGGATCTTTTTAACTTTTCGTATTTATATCGATATGGATAAACTTCTTCATAACTGTATTCTCATACAGCACTGGATAAATTGCAACCCAAATGGGATAAATGGTCACTCATAGTGCACAGACCCCTAACGACTTTGTTTATTTATCCACATTCAATCAAAAGTGATATTCCAATGAAAACCAAGCGGTAATTTTGCGGTTAGGGGCCTTGCATTGTCCATAAATCTGACATTGCAAGACCCCTGCGTGGGCCCGTATTACAACCGACAATACCAACGGCCCCCTTAATTTACTCAGAGCCCTTTATTCGTAAGACCAGCTAAGCGTTATATTAGATGCCGCTTGATAACCATAAATACTGATGTACAAGGTCCCCTCGGGAGGGTTGGCATCTGTGCAGGTTTCTTCATTGCTGTACTCGTACGGACGACAGTCATACTTACTGGGCGTCGGCCACTTGCCATAACGACCATACAAGTCCACTTCATCTTCACCACTGGTACCACCGGTGATGCTATAAACCAAATTGGTCGCACCGGCTGGTATTTCTATCGAGAATTCAGTCCAGGTTTCGAGGTCGATAGTATTATAGATAACAGTGCCGCTGGCACCACTGCTTTGTGCCTCGGTGGTTGCAGTTGCAGCGGCTGTTGGTGCAGTTTCGTTGAAGTTGCTGCTAGTATCCCGGGCAACAGCAACAAAGCTGTACTGGGTTTGAGCAGCCAGACCGGTAGCAACATAGGTGTTGCCCGATTGCCAGCCACTATCAACGTCTGGTTGACCCGCCGCAGTTCCGGTGAAGCGGTATTCTACCCCGGCACCTTCAGCATCTGTCGCAACCGAGCTGCTCATGGTAATTGAATCAGCACTTGTGGCCGTTGGGACACTCAACCAAGTCATCGGATTTGGCGTTGGTGCATTGGTATCTGCAACCGGCGGCGTGGCACTTAATGCAATCACCTGAAAATATCCCAAACTGCCGTAATCAGAATAACCATCTGAGGCAGGATCATCGAATCCTATGCCGTCTACAGCAAGATAATATGTACCAGCACTTAATGTCTCATTAAGCTCGGCGGTGATGGTGTTCGATGGGTTTGAACGGGCCACTTCAACACCAGCGTTATCATATAAAATCGCCAGAATATCAAGATTGGCCGAAAGGTTGTCTGGTTCAATCTTTAAATGTAACTGACCATTGCCAACTGCAAACTCAAAATAGTCGAGGTCGGTGTTTTTCTCAATATTACCTTCAACCACATAAGTGGTGCTCAAATCAATCTCTGTGGCGGTGGCCATGGTTGAACCGTGGTCGTCTGCACGGTAACCAAAACCGTTTTTCGAGGTGATAATTGACAAGTCATCTTCGCTGTTATCGGCTTGAGTGTATTCGCCTTTGTCCCACTGGCTCAAACCATAAGGGCTAACTTCAGTGTTGGTCCAGCCCATTATCGGTGCCCAGTAAGTATCATCGCCAAGGGTGCCGTGACCTTGATAATACTCTTCACTCGGATCGCCATCGTGACTAAGGCCCATGCTGTGGCCAACTTCGTGAGAGATTGAATCGGCAATCCATACCCAGCTGTTATCACCAATATCGATGAAAATTTCGCGGTCGGTTCTGGCTTTAAAAGTATCCATATAAGCCCATGAATAACCCCAGGTAGCACTGCCGTCAATAACAGCGCGAACTCCCCATTCGGTATCACCTTGGCCCTTTTTCTTCAACGCTGCTGAGCCCGGATCCTGAGTTGTGACGTTAATATCAAAAGCACGAAAATCTTCGACTACCGATGTCCAAATTTTTTGATGGAAATGCCAAGATTTAGGCGCATTAATTGATGCGCCTAAATCGACATTCTGAGTGGGCTACAGGTCGGAGGAGTTGAGTGATGAACTATTCCTCTGGTACTTTGGTTCACCCCATGGGGTGAACCAAAGTACCAGAGGAATAGTTCATCACT
>JABSOG010000657.1 GCA_013216025.1 Algicola sp.
TTGTGTTGTTACACAAGACCGGTATATTTTTAAATTGTCCAATTCGGCTTATGGTTCATTATTTTATCATTGGTGAAATTAACCGGCCATTGTTGCCTTTGAGCATCATGAAATGGCCTCCCTCTACGACAGCAAAGCTTTGTTGCTGAGGTGCGCCGATGTCGGTAAAGTCAGTGGCCATTGCACCACCCCCCTCAAAACCGATGGCACCATATACTCAGGCAGCGATTGAGTCAAATCACTTTTGATTTTGACTTGAAAAGCCGCAGACTCAAGCCTTTGACATTGGCACCGGCGACATATAAACACGGAATTAAGAACAAGGTAATAGCGGTCGCAAATAATACCGAAAAACCCAAAGAGATGGCCATCGGCGTGACAAATTTGGCTTGTACACTGGTCTCAAACATTATCGGCAACAACCCGACAAATGTGGTCAAAGAGGTCAACAAAATCGCCCGAAAACGCTCGCATACCGCTTCGATAATCCCTTGAACCATCTCAACCGACTGTGTCATCTTTTGATTAATTCTGTCCACCAGTATCAGGCTGTCATTGACCACTACGCCGGCTGCAGCCACCAAGCCAAAGATAGACACCAGACTAAAATCTTCACCGAACAATAAATGTCCCCAAATAGCCCCGATCACACTAAAGGGAATAATAGACATGATCAACAGCGGTTGAATGTAACTTTTAAGCGGCACAGCCAGCAGGATATAAACCATCAACATCGCAGCGATGGTAAACATAAACATTTGGTCTTTTTCAGCCCTCGACTCTTTCACGTTGCCGCCCAACTGGGTGGATATTTGCGGATAATCCCGCTTTATAGACGGCAGTATGTCCAATTCGATGCTGTCTAGTACCGTATTGATGTTAACTTCCTGCTGGTCAACTGAACCAAAGATATAAATACTGCGTTTGGCGCCCTCTCTGCGCAGTGAGGTCACCGATTCTTGCTCATTGAAGTGAACCACATCCCCGAGCATCACTTCATCGCCATCGGTGGTATAAATACGGGTATATTGCAGCTCGCTGATACTGGCTCTGAGGTCTTGTTGGTAACGCACTAACACGCGAACCTCTTCACCGGCACGGTTGAATCGTTCAACCTCTGCACCAAAATGGCTCTGTGCCATTTGCGCGGCAATATCTGACAAGGTCAAACCCAAAATATTGGCCACCGGTTTAAGCGTCATGATCAGCTCTTTTTTGCCTGCCGATATGGTCGAACTCACCTCATAAACACCGGGTATCTGTTTAAATTGCGAGACCACTTTTTTGGTTGCATCATTAAGCTCTTGGAGGTCTTCACTGTATAAGAAATAGCCAAAATCACCATTAAGTGGATTTTGCGCCAACACATCATCTTTAATATAAATAGATTTCAATGCCACAATATCCGGCATATTCGCTCGCCAGCGTTTCGACAACTCAAAGGTGTTATAGGGCCTGTCGGCTTCATTGACCAGTGGAATGGTCAACAAGATTTTTGTTTCGCCTTCACTTTCAATCAAGATGCTTTTAACCATGCCCCGACCAAATTCTTTGATGGTCTGCTGCTCAACGGATTTAATCATCGTATCTAGTTGTTCAACAGCACGTTTGACCAAAGACTCTGAGGCATTGTCATGAAGGGATATTTTTAATTGGGGGTGATCAATGGGGACTCTGGGGTCTGGAATTGATTTAACATGACCGAATGTGATCAGTGATGCGCTCACCACCAAAGCACAGACAAAGGCAAACAATACACTGTATTTTCGGTCTATGCTCCAAGCAACCCCTCTGGCCAACTGATTGTTGGTAAAAGACGCAAAGTGAGTATTGAATTTAGCTTTAAAACTACCCGGTTTTGGTGGCTTGTGGGCAGCACCGGTAAGATGTGAGGGCAAGATTAACTTAGACTCAATAATGCTGAAGATAAGACAAAATATAACGATGGTTGCAATGCCTTTAAATAATGCACTTTGACCCCCATCACTGAATAAAAAAGGCGCAAACACGGCGATAGTTGTCAACACACCAAAAATGGCGGGTTTGGCCACTTTGCGCACGCCGGTCTCTACCGATTCACTGTCAGAACCGGTGTCTTGCGATTGACTGTGGACACTTTCTCCCACCACAATGGCGTCATCGACCACCAATCCAAGCACCATGATAAACGCAAATAAAGAAATAATATTAAACGTGACACCAAAAACTGGCATGATCAGCACGGCCCCCAAGAAACAAAACGGCAAACCAACCACCACCCAGAATGCGAGTCTGAAACTTAAAAACAAGGAAAGCATCAACAGCACCAAAATGGCACCTTGCAACAGGTTGCCTTCCATCATCGACAGGCGTTGATCCAAATAAAAGGTGCCGTCAATAATCGTTTCTATTTTCATTGATTGTGGCAACAGTGGGTTTTTGTAGCGGATATAATTTCTCACTGATTCTGCCACCTTGGCCATATCCTGACTCGGGGTTGCCTGAACTTCTATAAAGGTGGCATTTTTACCAGAGTAGGTAAAAAAGTGCACACCTTCGACAAATTCATCTTTGACTGTGGCCACATCTTTGAGCTTAATTTGCAAACCATTTTGGGCAGTGATCAACGGAATATTTTCAAATGCGGATACGTCATAGGCCTGTTGTTCGACGCGTAGCGATATAATGCCTGTCTTTGATCTTATCTGACCGGCACTGATATTTTCTGAATAAGCGCCGAGGCTCCGGCGAATATCATCCAGCGTCAGTTGGTACATACGCAAAGCCATGGGGTCGATTTCGATGGCGATTTCGCTGGCAGGCAGCTTAACATTGACCAAAGACACGTTTTTTAAATCCAGTAACTCACGTTCAATTTGCAGCGCAATCGGTTTCATTGAACCAAAGTCAATTTCATCTGCACTGCCACTGACGAGGGCAAGTTTGATCACCGCCTGATTACTCTCCAACAAGGTAACCAGAATCGGATCCATACCGAGCGGAAACGAAGAAATGCCATCCAGTTTTGAATTGACCTTTTCGAGCGCATAAGACAAATCGACGCCCTTTTTAAGGTCAATAAAAATTTTGGCCGTGTTGTGCTTAGACCATGATTGCATACGCTTTATTTCAGGTAAATGTCTTAAAGTGTCTTCGATTTTGATGACGATACTTTCTTCAATTTCTTTGGGAGACGCACCAAAATAAGTCACATCGATGTCAATAAAGTTCAAATCTGAATTAGGAAAAATCTGTTTATTCATGCTGGCATAACTCACTAAGCCTAAGACAACAACGAACAACATCATCAGATTTGCCGCAACGGAGTTGTTAATAAAGAACCCAATCATCCCACCGCGCTTTTTAGGTTGTACACTCATATTCTATCCTTGCCCTTGGGTATCTGAAGTAGCAGCAATGACCTTGACTGGCATTCCAGTATACGGATACTCAGGTACAGAAGTCACCAGTTTATCACCTCTATTGATGCCCTCACGGATAATGGCAAAACCATTTTCATTTCTAACAACCGACACATCCCGACGCTCCAGCTGTTGTTCTTCGTTCATGACCCAAATACGCGCTTGACTGACCAAATCTTCGGGTACCAAGTAAACGTCTTGCAACACCCTGCCGGCAAACTCAACTTTCACGTAATCACCAAATTGAAGTGTCACTGAGCCTTGTTTTGGCAGGTAAATGTCTTTAATGACCACCACCAGCGCATTGGTTCTGGTTTGGCTATCGGTCAACCGCAGTTGTCTCGACAATTGTGCCTCTGAGAATAGGTTATTATCGGGTAATGTGACCCGGGCCGGATGCCCGGCAATCGTGTCTGGCAAAAATTGACTGTCAAATTTGGCGATTGGAATGTCTATTTCTGCACTTTGTACATTGTACAACACGGCAATAGAGTTACCTTCGACCACATATTGACCCAGGCCAATGTTGCGCTCGACCACCAACGCATCAAAAGGCGCATGGATGACGGTGCTGGTTAAATTGTTTTTGGCTGAGATAAGCTGTGCTTCTGCCGATTGTACGGCGGCATAAGCACTGTTAATTTGCGGCTCACGCAAGAACAGTTTATTTTTAGCTTTTGAATTAATCCGCTCCAATTCACTTTTGGCGATTTTTGCCAATCCCAGTTCGCTTTCCAGTTCAGCGGTGGCACTTAACCGCTCTGCCTCGGCATTTTTGTATTCGGCCTGATAACGGCTATCTTCGAGCCGCAACAGTATTTCCCCTTTCTTGATGATGCCGCCCCTGACAAATTGCTCAGACCAGAAAACCACGGTACCACTGACTCTGGTGGATAACTGGGTGATCTCTGCCGGGACAATTTCACCAAACCCTTTAAGCCGCGTTTCATGCGCCCCTTTTAGTAAAGGCAACACCGTTATGTTGGTCGTTTGAACCGCAATGGTATCACTGGGTGGCGCTTGTTGGGCTGTTGAACTAATCACAAAAAATGAGACAACCGTCACAAGAGTGACTGCTGCGGGAAAAAGCGCTTTTTGTATGAAGTTACTTTTTGACATGAGGACTTCCTTCACATTTTATTATGGGTAAAATTAAACAGGCAGTTGTGCCTTTAAATCGGGTTATGTATTTGTTTGCGTGCAGGGTAACAGATTCCCTCGGTATTAAACTCATATTTCAAATTCCACTTCGTCGTCCGCCAATTGGTAATCGCTGTCTGCCTGTACATTGTTCTGCATTATCAAGTTATCCATGATCTCGCCCAAATCAGACAAGTCATTTGCTTTTAACATTTTTTGAATATCCACCTCAACTTCAAAACGGGTTTTCAGTTGGGCCATCAACCTAATCACCAGTAACGAATGGCCACCCAACTCAAAAAAGTTCGCTGTACAACTGATGGTATCGGCTTCGATATCCAAAAGTTCGGCCCAGATATCAACCAAAGCCAACTCTGTTTCACTCTGTGGTGCCACATACTCGCCCTGCAATAGACTGAAATCGGGTTTGGGCAACATTT
>JABSOG010000658.1 GCA_013216025.1 Algicola sp.
TGGGCTTTAAACACGTATTCACCCGGCAGCAATCCGGCATAGCCAGCCCTACGGACGGTTTGCGAGTTATGCCAGTCGGTGTCGTATCCTTCGAGTTTATAGCGATAGTTGGTTTGGGCAGTGTGGCGAAAATCCAGCGTAGCAAATTGCAGCTGGATATTTTTAACCTCATGTCCCAATTCCAGCGGTTGATCATCGGGATAGTCACAAGAAGCCAGACGCCGGTTATCGACCCAAATGTTGGTGATCACCGACTGGGGCAAAGCGCTGCCAATCTCAACCTGCGAAGGTTGTACTTCGCTGATGCCATTGGTTCCGCCAAAATAAAGGTTGCCATTATGGCTTTTGGCCACCACACCCGGCAAAAAATTATTATTGCCGACCTGGCTTTGACCGGTAAAGTGATGAAAGGTTTGGGCTTGTCGTTTGAATTGGGATATACCGCTGCCAGAACTGAACCACAAATCAGAGAAATCATCCTCGATCAGCGCCTTAATGTTATTGTTGATCAACCCCGCTGTGAGGTTGTACTGGATAAAGTTACCTGAGACATAATCAAGTTTTTCCAATGACTTGGGTGTCGAAAACCACATCACCCCGTCTTTAGTCTGATAAATATCGGTGATGCGATTGTCACTGATACTGTTGGCACTTTCACTGCTGTATTGATAGCGATAAAAAGTTTGATGATCAACATCAAGGCGATTAATCCCCCCGCCAGATGTGCCCACCCAAATTTGTTTGGTGTTGTCTTCAAACAACGAAGCGATGGTATTGCCGCTGATGGATTGGGGATTATTGGTGTCATGACGGAAGTAAATAGATTCGCCGTGTTGGTCAAACTTGATGAGTCCAGCATGGGTCGTGCCAATCCACAGGTTTTTCCGCGAATCAACCATCATGGTTTGAACATTTTTGGTGGTGATCTCCCACAAAATGTCATTTCTGTTTTTGATCAATGGTTTACCTGTTTGGTCGAAGGTCAAGCTGTACAGACCAAAATGACCGCCCAACCAGATCAGGCCATCGTTATCTTCAACCATCACACTAATATTCTTGTCATTGATTTGCGGTGGTAGTTCAAACTTTTCAAACTCGTCGGCTTCAACCGATTTGCGCAATAAACCGTTGACTGTACTCATCCACAACGATTGTTTACTGTCAGTCAATATCGAATAAACCTTGTTGATGGGCGATTGATGATTGGGACCCAAGGTTACAATGGGGGTAATTGAACTAGGATTAAGGTCAATTTTAATGAGGCCTGCGAAGCGGGTGGTCACCCATAAGAGGCTGTTTTTATCAACCATCACATCACGCACATCATTTTGTGGAAACAACTGATATTTACCGTTGCCCGCCCACGGGGTCAATTGCTTACTGTCTGGGCGGTAATGATACAAACCATGTTGCGTTGCGATCAGAATATTGCCATCGTTGTCTTCGCGTATTCGGGTGACGATGTTGATACCGACCGTACTGGCCAATTCAATTTTTTCAAAGGTGCCCCGCTGGGTATCGAACAACCCAAAATCAACTTGAGAGCCGACCCACAATCGCCCTTTTTTATCGGTGTGGATAGATCGGATCATCGGGTGGTTTAGGGTGACGGGGTCGGTAGAGTCTGGTTCGTAGCGAACAAATTTTGCCACAGAGCGATTATTGACATTGGTATCGAGCCGGTTTAACCCGAAACTCGTGGCAATCCATAATACCCCGGGTTTGGTTTCAGTAATGCCCCAAATGCGATTGTGACTGATGCTGTTTGGGTTTTTTGGGTCATGGGTAAAATTAATAAAGGATTGGTCGTGACCTTGATACAGTGATAATCCACTGCCGTTGGTACCAATCCAAATATCGCCCTGAGAATCTTCAAAAACCACTTGCACCTTGTTGCTACCAAGGGCGCCGGGAGTATTCTTTTTGTGTTTGAAATGCTGTAGCAACCTCATCTGATCATCATACAACACCAAACCCTCACCCCAGGTGCCAACCCACAACCGGTTTTTACTGTCGATGAAGATGTTACCTGCACCAGATACGGCCAAAGCTCTGTCATCAGTGGCCGCGTTGGTGTATTGGCGAAATTCATAACCATCGTAACGCATCAAAGATGTCGGCGAGCCAAACCACAAAAAACCTTTTTTATCTCGAGCGATAGAGTAAATGGTGGCTTCGGGTAACCCGTCGCGTGCGGTGATCCGGTGGGCAGAAGCATAATAATCGTTCGCTGACACACTTTGAACTGTAGACAATATGCCAAATAGCAGAGGCACTAAAACAAACAGCCAGCTAAGCTTGAAAAGCCAACGCGAGCCAAACACTAGGCGGTAAAAAGTATGGATAACAGCGCTCCTATACAGACAACATTCGAAAAAGACAGCCCGAATGCGTACTTTTATTTAGTCTAATTGTAGCCTCTAATCATTTGATTGCGCAGGAAAATTGACGATAACGCTCGGTTAAGAAAGGGGTCGAAAAAGCTTCACGAACAAAGAGTTAAGTCACAATTGATACCTTTGCTGTAAGATATCTCTCAAAACGATTTAAGCCATGCACCACAAAAGTACTGCTTTAATGGCTTGCGATATAGTTAACATTTTGTTTTATAGTAGGTTTTTAATGTTTTGGACCAGCCAGTGAGTTTCATTTAGTGTTGTTAAACGTCTTCAGTTTGACATAATTAATCCGACAGAAACGATTTCGGTTTTCAAAGGGTGATGATATTACTATGACTAAACAAATCGATAACAAGCAACAAAACTGGACCAGAGAACAACTTAAAAACCTGATTGATTTTTACGATCACCGCTCACACAATGATGTTGAACTTGATTATTTTGATGACTATAACCCGACCGAAAGTGCAGAGGCTTTGGATAGCGACCCGCTGACGCGCTAAACCGACCTTAATTTTCTTCAAGCAATACGTCACAGGTTGCTATAAAGGCTTTAACTGCCAATGCTGCTTCATCGAACCTCTGCTCAACCACACTCGATTCAATCACGGTGGCCAGTTCAGTTAACTCGGGATAACCCATACTGGCAGCACTACCCTTAACCGAATGGGCTTTTTGGCGGATGTTCTCCCAGTTTTTATCGCGTAAGTGAGCGCCAAACTCAGTGATTAACCCAGGCATATTGGTTCTAAAGCGTTGTTGCAGGTTTTTAAATTCATCACCACTTTTGAGCTGTTCTATCAAATCATCTAAAGTCTTGGTCGACTTGTTTTTAGACAGACCCAAATGAAGGTTAACAGATTCGTAAAACAGTTTGTTCTCTATGGGTTTGGCCAAGGTGGCATCAAAGCCAGAGGACAGATAGATATCGATATCTTCTTTCATGATATTGGCGGTTAATGCGATGATTGGACAGTCAACGCCAGCATTGCGCATCAAGGCAACTGTTTCGACACCGCCCATGACTGGCATTTGAATGTCCATCAAAATCAGATCATAAGTTTCGAGCAAGGCCGACTCCACCGCCAACATACCATTTTCGACCATGGTTAATTTAACCCCAAACGGTTTGAGTAACAGTTCAATCAATACCTGATTGTCAGGGTTATCTTCAGCAACTAAAACCTTAGAATCGTCAAATCGATCAATAACCTCTTGTTTGTGATGCTCGGCACGCGTAAAGCCCGGTTTTTCATTGACCAGTGTCGGTGTGTTAGTATTGGTTGGCATAAACACATCAAAATGACTACCAACGCCTTTGGTACTTTCAACCGACAGCTCACCTTTCATCAGATGGACCAGCTTTTGCGATATCACCAACCCCAACCCACTGCCGCCAAATTGGCGGGTGATGCTCGAATCAGCCTGAACAAAGGGTTGGAATAAGCGCTTAAGCTCCTCTGAACTCATGCCGATGCCGCTATCTTGAATAGAAAAGTGCAGTTGGTTATTTTGCGGCAAATGCGTGACCAACAACGAGACGTGGCCTTCGTCGGTAAATTTCAGCGCATTGCTGCACAGATTATACAAAATCTGGCGAATTCGAAATAAATCACCGTTGATGGTTTTTGGCAGCGGATATTGGTAATGGATCTTGAAATCCAAGTTACTTTCCTGAGCAGTCGCCACGCAATACGAATCGATGTCGGCCAGCAATTCAAACAGGTTGATGGTTTGGTCTTCTAATTCCAGTTTTTCAGCTTCAATTTTTGACAAATCGAGAATTTCGTTGATTAGGTGCAACAAATGCTGACCCGAACGTAAAACCCGTTGTAAATAGCTTTTTTGTTCATTGATATCATGTTGCGGATTCAGTGCGTGTTCGGTAAAGCCAATGATGGCAGTCAATGGCGTGCGAATTTCGTGGCTCATATTGGCCAAAAAGGTGCTTTTGAGTTCATTGGCATGTTCAGCCGCTTCGGTCGCCTCTTCAAGCTCTTCAATGCTTTGTGCCAGTTCATCGTTGGCTGACGCCAAGTCTTTGGTGCGCAAGGACACCATCGCTTCAAGTTGATGTTTTTTGGTCAATTCGCGTTTACGATAACCTAAAAGTAACATCAACAGCACCAGCGTATAAGCGATGTAAGCGTAAGCATGAAACCACCATGGCGGTTTGATGGTGATCTTTAAAATCTTGTTGTGCTGCGTCCATACATCATCGTTATTGCTACCAGTGAACTGAAACTGGTAATTGCCTGGCGGTAGATTGGTGTATTTGGTGTAACCATTAACAGCATTTTCCCAATCGTCTTGATACGGATAAAGACGGTACTTCAATTGGTTCAGTTCACTTTGGTGATAATCCAATGCAGCAAATTGAAAAGTCAGGTTATTGTCGGTGTGGCTAAGCTGAACATTTTGCAGATGAGCGAGCGAAAACGGGTTGCCCTGAGGCCGGTTGTTGACCAAAAACTCACTGAGTGCCAACGGTGGCGGAACCATGATTTTAATGATTGCGGGGGTTAAAAATTAAGTAATGCAGTCGATACTGCCAAAGTACAAACAATCGTCGTTACAACG
>JABSOG010000065.1 GCA_013216025.1 Algicola sp.
GCAACCTCATCTTCAGGTTTTTCGGGTTTAGCCGTCAAGGCATCATAAATCAACAAGATAGCCCCAAGGGAAATCGCCGAGTCGGCAATGTTAAACGCCGGAAAATCCCAACTCTGGTAATAAACATAAATAAAATCTTCGACATAACCGTACATGACCCGATCATACAGATTGCCGATAGCCCCGCCGAGGATCAACGAGTAAGACATACCTAACAACTTGTTAGACTTGGGCGTACTTTTCATCCACCACAACAGCAACACGCTAATCACCAGCGCAACCCCAGTCAAAAAATAGCGCTGCCAGCCACCGGCATCATGTAAAAAGCTAAAAGCAGCACCCAGATTGTGGGCGTGGGTCACATCAAACCAGGAAAACACCGGCATATGCTCGCCATATTCCACCGCATCTATGATCCACCATTTGGTGGCCTGGTCTAACACCACAGCCAGCAAAGATAACCACAACCACCACAAACCACTGCTTCTAAAAGCGCCACCTAACTGAGCCGATGACGCGTTTTCGTTCGAACCATTATGCATACAAACGAGTCTCGCCCTGTCCATCAACATTGATGATACAGCGGTTACACAGGGTTTCGTTACTGGCGTCTTTGCCAACTTCATCACTATAATGCCAGCAACGCTCGCACTTTTCACCGCTTGATGCGGCAATCTTAACCGACAAACCATCAATTTCAGTATCAACAGCGTCATCCGATTTATGCTCAAGCGCCTTAACATCGGTCGCTGAGGTGATCAAAACAAAACGCAACTCATCACCTAACTGATTCAACACTTTTTCGAGAGAGTCATTAACGTATAACGTCACTTCGGCTTGCAATGTCGCACCAACCACGTCTTCACGGCGGGCTTTTTCAAGCACCTTGTTCACTTCGTCACGAACGAGTAAAACCTGAGCCCAAAATTCATCACTGTATTGACCAACATCGGTTTGTTTAGGCAGACCATCATACCAAACCCCGGTCAAAACAAACTCATCACGCTCACCCGGCAACAAGTCCCAAATTTCTTGAGCGGTAAAACTCAGTACCGGCGCCATCCAATGAGTCATGGCCTCGACAATGTGATACAACGCAGTCTGACAAGAACGACGTGCAAGACCGTCAGATTTTCCGGTGTACTGTCGGTCTTTGATAACATCGAGGTAGAAACTGCCAAGCTCAACCGTACAGAAATTCATCAGCTTTTGCGCAACCGCATGGAACTGATAGGTGTCATAAGCTTCGATAATTTCAGCCTGTAAAGCCACCGTGCGGCGCACAATCCAACGGTCCAGTTCAATCATTGAACTTTCTTCAACCATATCAGTGGCCGGATCAAACCCGCTCATGTTCGACAACAAAAAGCGTGACGTATTACGAATACGACGATACATGTCAGCCGCACGTTTTAAAATCTCGTCTGATACCGCCATCTCAGCAGTATAATCGGCAGAAGCAACCCACAAACGCAGGATATCAGCACCAAGCTTACCCACCACTGACTGAGGGGATACCACATTACCAACTGACTTGGACATTTTGCGGCCATGCGCATCAACGGTGAAACCGTGAGTCAGCACTTGCTGATAAGGCGCGACATTGTTCATGGCGACACCAGTCATCATCGAAGACATAAACCAACCACGATGTTGATCCGAGCCTTCGAGATACAAATCAGCAGGTTTGTTGTATTCAGGTCGAGCACCAACCACACAGGCGTGGGTCGAGCCAGAATCAAACCAAACGTCCAAAGTATCGGTGACTTTAATAAAGTCCTTGGCATCATCGCCAATCAAATCAGCCGCTTCCAAATCAAACCAAGCCTGAATACCCTCTTTTTCAACGAGTAGCGCAACCTGCTCAATTAATGCTTTACTGTTTGGATGCAACTCACCGCTGTCTTTGTGGGCAAACAACGCAATTGGCACACCCCAGGTACGCTGGCGAGAAACACACCAGTCAGGACGACCAGCAACCATCTGCTCAATACGGCTTTCGCCCCATTCAGGGATCCACTGGGTCTTTTTAATCTGTTCCAATGACTTTTTACGCAGACCATTGTGATCCATGCTGATAAACCATTGTGGTGTCGCACGAAAAATAATCGGCGTTTTGTGACGCCAGCAATGCGGATAACTGTGCTCATACGCATGATGATGCATCAACATACCACGGTCTTTAAGCACCGCAACCACATGGTCGTTGGCTTTAAAAACGTGTTCGCCTTCAAACAACTCAGTGCCTGGTACAAATACACCATTGGCACCAACCGGGTTGGCGACTTCAAGGTCGTATTGTTTACCGACCACGAAATCCTCTTGACCATGGCCCGGGGCGGTGTGGACACAACCCGTACCAGAATCGGTAGTAACGTGATCGCCAAGGATAACCGGCACTTCAAAATCATAAAATGGATGTTTCAACGCAGCCAGTTCGAGCGCTTTGCCTTTGCAGTAACCCAAAGCGTGATAATGTTCGATACCATAGCGATCCATCGAATCTTTAACCAAGTCAGAGCCGACAATAAAGCGCTGCTTACCGGTTGGAGTTTGCGCCTGCACCAAGGTGTATTCTAATTTGGGGCTGACAGAAACGGCACGGTTAGCCGGTAAGGTCCATGGGGTTGTTGTCCAGATAAGAACAGACATTGGTCCTTCGCCGATGTGACCTTCAGGGTGAGCGAAACACTCAGCAACTTTGGCCTCGTCTACAACAGGGAATTTAACATCGATGGCAGGTGACTTTTTGTCTTGATATTCGACTTCAGCTTCGGCCAGTGCCGAGGCGCAATCTGTACACCAGTGAACGGGCTTAAAACCTTTTTGCAGGTGACCGTTATCGATGATTTTGCCAAGCGAACGGATAACATTGGCTTCAAAATCAAAATCCATGGTGCGGTAAGGATTTTCCCAGTCACCCAGCACACCCAAACGAACAAAATCGGCTTTTTGACCTTCAATCTGCTTAGCAGCAAATTCACGACATTTAACCCGAAACTCCGCAGCAGTGATTTTTTTACCCGGTTTACCGTGTTTCTTTTCAACCATCAATTCGATTGGCAGACCATGACAATCCCAGCCCGGAATATAAGGTGCATCAAAATCAGACAGCGTTTTCGATTTGACAATAAAGTCTTTGAGGATCTTGTTGACTGCGTGACCGATGTGAATATTGCCGTTGGCATACGGAGGACCGTCATGCAAAATAAACTGGGGTTTGCCCGCCTTGGCCTTACGAATGGCCTGGTAAAGATCCGCCTGTTGCCAGTGTTTCAACATTTTTGGCTCACGATTGGCCAGATTACCACGCATTGGAAACGGTGTTTCCGGCAAATTCAAAGTTTGTTTATAATCGCTCATGTGTCCTGATTTTCCGCTCTAAATAGTGTTACGAATGGTTGTAACGAAGTGCTGTTACCCAGTACTATTTCTAATACTGTAACTTAAGTGCTGTGCGCTTCAAAATACGTTTTAGCCTGCCTGACATCCAGCGCGATCTGCGCTTTAAGTGCCTCTAGACTGTCAAATTTCTGCTCGTCTCTTAACTTGTGGTGCAACACCACATCAATATGTTGGCCGTAAATCTGCCGTTCGAAGTCAAACAAATGGACTTCGAGTTGTTGTACGGTCCCTTTGACCGTGGGTCGTTTGCCAATATTGGCCACCCCGTTGTATTCACCAACTGCCGTGGTAACGCTCACGACGTAGACCCCTCGAACCGGCGTTACAATCCGGTTCAACGCCACATTGGCGGTAGGGAACCCAATGGTTCTGCCTTTTTTGTCACCGTGTGTCACCGTGCCGTTGATACTGAACGGGTGACCCAGCATCGCTTTAGCCTCGCTAAAGGCCCCGTCTACCAAGGCTTGGCGAATGGCCGTGCTGCTGATACGACAATTTTCAACACGATAACTTTTGGTGTTGGTCACCTTAAAGCCAAAGCGCTCGCCGGCTTCAACCAGCATCGCAAAATCACCTTTGCGATTTTTGCCAAAACAAAAGTCGTCGCCGACAATCAAATGGCTGATGGCCAGTTTACCCACCAACAGATGTTCAATAAAATCCATGGCTTCCATCGAGGCAAAGCGGTGGTCGAATTTAACGCACAACAAACGGTCAACCCCCAATCGCGCCAATTGCAAATACTTGTCACGCAATCGGTAGAGCCGTGCCGGAGCCTTGTCTTTGAGAAATAACTCCATCGGCTGGGGTTCAAAAAGCATCACAGTGGCTGACGCGCCCAGCGCCTTGGCCTGAGTGATCGCGCCCTCGATAACCGCCCGGTGTCCCCGGTGAACGCCATCAAAATTGCCAATCGTCAACACCGTGCCACGATGCTCGGGTTTGATATTATGTATACCGCGAATAAACTCCATCAACAGCCCAACAATGCTAGTCCAAAAATTAAAAACGGAGAATTATACCTTGTAACGCGTTAATAATCAGCATGAGGGCCTGTTTATCTTTCAAAATTGCGCTCTGGAATGACTGAAAACGTATCAATCGAGGCGCGCTGACCGAAATTTAGTCATTCTCGGCAACATGCTCCTGCGTTGCCCTACCACTTACGTCCCTGTAAGCGTCAAAAAGGGAAGTACAACAATGAGTGACGCTTTTTCAGCAGAGCCAACTTTGAAAGACAAACAGGCCCTAAATTAAGAAGATTTCAAATCCCTTGGCCTTAATCCCAAAATCACTAAGACAGCAAGGTACACTACCGCCCCGCAACCAATATAGATGGCCACCCACATGGCCCGTTCAAAGGTGTTCCACGCGAACCAAACGCTAATCTCGGGCGTGACATAAAGTAGTACCGCTGTCATACACAACACCGCGACCAGCAATTTGGCAAAAAACATCAAGGTTGCGCGAGAAAATTGGTAAATGCCCTGTTGCTTCAAACCCCGATACAACAAATAGGCGTTAAGCGTGGCCGATACCGAAGTCGCTAACGCCAAGCCGATATAGCCCATAAACGGCACAAACATCAAATTCAACGCCATATTGCTGACCATCGCAATGATACCGATACGCACCGGAGTTTTAATGTCCTGTCTGGAGTAGTAGCCCGGGGCTAGCACTTTGATCATCATAAAACTCACTAAACCGCAGGCATAAGCAATCAAACTGTAAGACACCTGAGTGACATCAGACGCCTTAAATTCGCCGTGAAAAAACAGCACCGCAATGATCGGTTGGGCTAAAACCATCAACCCGGCCAACGCAGGCACACCGGTCAACGAAATAAAACGTATCGCCCAATCCATCGTGCTAGCAAATTGTTGCTTGTTTTCGTTAACGTACTGCCGCGACAGTGCAGGTAAAATAACGGTGGCGATACCAATGCCAAACAGCCCCAGCGGAAACTCAATCAAACGATCGGCATAATACAACCAACTGACTGAGCCGGTGATCAAAGCCGAAGCAATGACAGTATCGAGCAATAGATTGATTTGGCTGACTGACACCCCAAACATCGCAGGCAACATCAAAGTTCTAATGCGTTTAACATACTTGTCATTCCAGCCCCATTGGGGTCGAACCAGCAACCCTTGTTTGGCCAAAAAAGGCAGTTGAAACAAAAACTGCACCAAACCACCGATAAACACACCAATCGCCAGCGACATTTCGCGCACTTCAAAATAGGGAGAGAGGAACCAGGCACAGCAAATAATGGCGATATTCAAAAAAACCGGGGTAAAAGCCGCAACCGCAAAGCGGTTATAAGTATTGAGAATGGCCCCCGACAGCGCGACAAAAGTAATAAACCACAAATAAGGAAAAGTGAACTTTAGCATCAATGAGAACAACTCAAACTTGCCCTCATCGCCATCGCCTGTAAACCACAGCCAAAACCACTTAAAGCCAAAAAGCCCCGCCACAATCGATGAACCGAGAACCCCCAATATAGTGACGACAGTGATAATACCGCCCAGTGTACCAGCCACTTTGGCAAACAAAATTCTGACCTCGTCATCACCGTGTTTTTCTTTTACCTCACTGAGCACTGGCACAAATGCCTGAGCAAAAGCCCCTTCAGCAAACAAACGGCGAAAAAAGTTGGGAATACGGTTGGCCAGCAAATACACATCGGCAGCAAGCCCGGTACCGGCCATGTGAGCAATGACCACGTCTCTGACCAATCCAAGCACTCGAGAGATCATGGTCATCATCGAAACAATCAAGCCAGACTTAAGCAATTTTTTTGACAAGACAAAGCCTTAATAAAAAATGGTCGGCAAGTATAACGTGAAGGTTTGCTGGTTTCCATCACAATGCCGCATCACCAGCAACACTGACTTTGCGCAAGCGCTACCGTCAATTTGTGCAGGATGGAAAACGCAACTTAATTGAAATAAGCCTTACGACTACGCTGCATAGCGTCCGCCCCGCCAATTGGCAGATAGAAACGGTGTTTCTGGACGGACACTAATAAGCTATTTCGATGAAAAAATAACCCTGAATGATTTGACAACGGCGCTAAAAACAGGCAGTATTTCGCGCCTTACGAATTTATGGGTTTACGTTTTTAGGAGTTCCACACCGTGGCCAACAGCAAGCAAGCAAAAAAACGCGCGATTCAAGCAGAGAAGAATCGTCAGCACAATGCCAGCCGTCGTTCAATGATGCGTACTTTGGTAAAGAAAGTACAAACCGCTATCGACACTGGTAACAAAGAAACAGCAACTGCCGCTTTCACAGCAGTAGTGCCGATTCTAGACCGTTATGCAACAAAAGGTCTGATTCACGCGAACAAAGCGGCTCGTCAAAAAAGCCGTCTCAATGCCCACATCAAAGCGTTATAATGTTCAGTCATTTTTAACTGCTTTTTTAGCATTGAATAAAAAAACCGCCGAAAGGCGGTTTTTTTATGTCCATGGATGGACGGTATCATGAAAATGCACGACTAAATGGATTTAGGAGGTAGAGCGACGCAGGATGCCAAAGCCGACGAGCATATTTTTAGGGTATGGCGTTTTAAAAATCTGTGAAAAAACATTTTACTGGAATAAAACGCCGTAGGGCGCATGCACTGCGCACGCCTGACCTGTGGGCCAACCCTACACTTGTTTTGGCTTAATTTATTCGAATTTCTTCAATACTGCGGCAATCTTCTTAGGTGAGAAAGGTTTGACAATAAATCCTTTTGCACCATTTTCAATTGACTCTTTAACATTATCTACGGTGCTGTGAGCGGAGATCATCACCACGTTGACTCTTGGGTTAACTTCATGCAACTGTCTTAACACCTCATTACCATCAAAATCCGGCAATTCTATATCCAGAAACACAATATCCGCCTGTTCTTGCTTGAACAGCCTGACACACTCGCCACCGGATGCGGCCTCTCTGACGTTGCGGACACCCAGATGTGACAGCGTTTGGCGCAGGAAACTGCGTACGGTGCTGACATCATCGACTATCAATACTGATTGACCTTCTTCCGCGCTGGAATTTTGCATAGATATTTTTCCTTTGTTGAGTCTGCTAACCCATGTCTTTTGTCAAATATAGCAAGGATCTTTACAGATTATAACAGCTAAAGCGCAGTTTTCATTTACACAAAGCATTAAAGCTATGTTATTTTTTAAATATAGCAGAAAATCAACATTGGACAGTCATGGCACCGCAAAAAAAAGGTCAACAATTACTCAGTAAAATGCCCGAGGTCAAAAAGCCCAAAGCATCCCCGAAAAAAAAGCAACAACAGCAGCAACAACAAAACGAACAACTACAACGCGAGGCACAAGCCGCACAACGGGCTCGCAAAAACAAAGCACCGACTAAAAAGAAAAGTGGCATCATCAAAAAGTTGATGAACACCATTTTCGGCTTGATTGTCCTTGCCGCAATTATTGCACCTAAACCCCAATTACTGATTTATAAAAAACTCAACTTAGTCGCCAGCAGCATCTACATTCCCGGCTTCTTTGGTAGCCCGGGAAGATTTCTAGATTCACCTCAAACGGTGATTATCGACGAACCAATGGCGGTCGTATACCTGTGCTTTGGTCAAATCGATGATAAAAAACAATGCAATAACTACCAGTTTATTGAACAAAAAGGGATGTTCTCGGCGTTGGGGTATTATTTGGAGCACCGGTGATGTGTGAGTTGTACACCGCAAGGCGGTGTACATGCAGTGTGGTGAGCACGAGACCAAGGCTCAATGCAGCAGGGTCCAAGATGTTATTTCCAGACACGCACAAGCACATCCATGTGGCTCGGCATCAGCATCCATGCTGATGACGGTCTGAAAATAACATCTCAAACCCTACATCAAACCTTGGCACTCGTGCTGAGGAAGAAAAGCCACCAACCACCCCGACCGCCGCCCTTGATATTACTCCGTAATATCCACAACGAAGTTGTGAAAAAGGCGCAGCACAGCGTAGCTGACGCTTTACCGCAACGTCTCGTTGCAATTGGGTGGCGGCCGGGGCGGATGGTGGCTTTTTCTCATTTTAAAGGGCACCAAGGGTTGTATCTAAGGCCTTGTCTGCAAGGTAAGCAAACCATCTTTTTCAGGGATGAAAAAGTTGAGCCTACACGGATGTATTTATGGCGTGTTTGATTACCTTGCAGATAAGGCCTTAATCCTGCAACCCTAGGTGTCCCTGCCAACCCCCTCTTCGTCGCGACCGCGACGAAACACCCCATCACGTCACAGCACAACGCCGATAAATCCCCCGCTTAAGCAGCACATAAAAACCAAACAACGCCACCGCAGCACCGGCTAGGTGTAGCGTTGGGGTATCAATCCAATTGGTCACCAACAGGCCAAAAACGATATAAAAAAACGGTTTTATTTCGTATAACTCACGACCTCGTTTATATTGATAGCGGGCTTTTGTTCGTTTATCTTTGCGGCGGTTGTCAGATCGTAATACCCACATAACCGCGCCTGCGCCGAAAAACATCGCGCCAGAAAGAGCAGTCCAAAATGAGTGGAAAAAACAAATCTCGGCTACGCCGATAGATAAATTAATATAGGGGAGGGATTCGTAAATAAACTTGGGCAACATAAGCAACTCCTTTGCACTTTTTATAAAAAATAAAATTAGATTGAATGACAAGTCCTTGTACATCAACGTCAAACCCTGTTTAAAATCAGTCGTTCAACGTAAAACTCAATCAGAGTATAACCTGAATCACCGGTAATTCAAGCCAACTGTCGTGACGTTTTTTATCGCGGTTTTCATTAGCTTCTGAGCGCATCCCTACTCATTTGAATGCTCTTTTTGATTGACTGTATGCAGGTTATGATCTCTTCAACAATATCGCTTTCAACACAATTTTGTTCGTCTTCTTCAATACTCGACAGAATCGAGTCCAACATCAAGGCTCTTACATTCATAGTTCCGACCACCGTTAATTCATGTCTATGTTATCGTTGGTTTATATATCGTCAGCAAATGAGAAAAGTTTAGCGTTTTTTTTGTTCACCTCACTATTCACATCACTAATGGGTGGTTGGAAACGCCGCAATTTGATATATTGCCCCTTCGATTATTCATCCGTTCACTCAGGAACCGGGGACACCCCAAATGAGCAAAATACTCACCCTTTCGTTAATATTGATAACCCTGCTGTTTGGCAGTTTTCAAGTGCTGGCACAAAGCGAAATTTACCTGTTCAGACACGCCGAGAAGCAAAAAGACGGCACTAAAGATCCGGCTTTAACCGAACAAGGTCATCAACGAGCAAAATGGCTGAGTCACTGGTTTACAAACAAAAAAGTCACCGCGATTTACAGCTCTGACTACCAACGAACCCGGCAAACAGTCGCGATAATTGCCCGAGCCACCGGCCTAAAAGTACAACTTTACAACCCAGAAAAACTCGAAGAACTAGTCAAATTGATCAACCAAAAAGACGGCTTTTACGTGGTGGCTGGCCACAGTAATACCATCCCAGATACGGTCCAATTACTTGGCGGTGAACCCGGCAAAAAAATCGACGATGAAGAATATGACCGCCTATACCAACTGACCATCAAAGATGGCAAAATCGTCACTAAACGTCACAAGTCGAGTCATCATTTCAAGTTAAATAAGAAACCATGAACAACGACCAAAAATACCAACGTATCTGGCAAACCGTGCAAAAAATACCGGCGGGAAAAGTCGCCAGTTACGGCCAAATAGCTGATTTAGCCGGGTTGCCCGGTAGAGCAAGGTTAGTAGGAAAATCATTGGGTTACGTGCCAAAAGAGTTGTTGGTTCCGTGGTACAGAGTGCTGCGCAGCAGTGGCCAGCTGGCTTTTCCCAAAGGGTCTGAACAGTCACAATTGCAAACCGGATTACTGCAACAAGAAGATGTGGTTGTGTTGAATAACCGGGTTAGGCTTCGCGAGTTTCTGTGGCAGCCCGACTTGGCAGAACTGCTCTTTTCTTTGGAATTCTAATGGGTCGGCCTACGGCCTTTAAGATCAAAAGCCTTAACACGGAGGCACGGAGCCACGGAGTAAAGAAAGAGGAAAAGACTTAAAGATTAAATGGCTTTTAGATTATAGTGACTTTGATCGTATTTATTTTTTTGCTTTAGCTTTTTGCCTTACTCTTTCTTTCTCCGTCCCTCTGTGGCTCCGTGTTGAGATCTTTTATCTTTTCCGTCAGGTATCAATAATCCCCCGCACAGCCGCCTTATAAGCCGCCCCGGTGGCGCATTCAAGGCCGCTGTGGGTGATGATCATGTAATCCCCATGAAACCAGCTCTGCACCTCTTTAATCCGGTTAACATTCACCATTCGTGATCGGTGCACCTGAACAAAGCTCAAGTGCCCTACTCGCTCGGCAAACTGCTTAAGCGTCTCTCGGGTTCGATAAATCGTCTGTCCCGCATGAACATTCAAATAGTTTCGGTCCGCTTCCACCAGCTCTATATCAGTCAAAGAGATCAGCAACACCCGATCTCCCTTTTTAATGGGAATATAACTTTTATTTGCTGTTTTGGCTGCTTTTGCTTCTTTTACCGACAGGGCATCCAAAAACGCATTCAGTTGCAACGCCCGTTGGTCGGTGTTGGTTTGATTTTTTGCTGCAAAAGTCGCTTTAATCCGTTGCAAAGTATCGCCAAATTCGCCCCGTTCAATGGGTTTTAGCAAATAATCCAAAGCATGGACTTTAAAGGCTTCTACGGCATATTGCTCATAAGCCGTGGCAAATACCACAAAAGGACGTTTATGCGCGGGTAACAACCGAATTAGCTCAAAACCGTCAATTTGCGGCATTTGGATGTCTAAAAACACCACATCTACAGTGTTATCATTTAACCATTTGAGCGCGCTTACCCCGCTGTCACACTCACCCTTGATAGTGAAATCATCAACGCCCTGCAACAACTGGCTGACGCGCTGTCGGCCAAGCGCTTCGTCGTCAACAATTAATACCGAAATCAAAACTGGAATACGTGAGGTCAAGTGTGCTCCTGTGAATTCATCGGCAACAATAACGTCAGTTTAGCACCTCCCAAGTCAGACTTGCCAATCTCAAGCGAGGCTTTACCTTGATACAAAGTCTCAAGCCGCTCGCGAGAATTGCACAAACCAATGCCCGGCTCAAAATCACTGGAACACCCTTCTCCACTATCATTAATCTCAAGGCAAAGGTGCTTGTCGCCGCCTTTTTCAACTCTTTTCACAGTTCCCGTATAAATAATTCGCCCTTTAACCAACACAGTGCCATTGTGAGTAAAAGGCGCGATACCATAACGCACCGCATTTTCTACCAACGGCTGCAACAACAAAGTAGGGATTTTGACCGTCAAACAGTCTTCAGATACATCTACTTGGTGTGTCAAACGCTCGCCGATACGAGTCTTTTCAATCACCAGATAATCATTCAAAACCATCAACTCTTGGGATAAAGGGATCATATTTTGACTGGCACTGTCGAGACTAAAACGCAATAAACGGGCCAGTCGAGTTACCATCAATTCGGCTTTTTCAGGGGAGGAAGATATCAGTGCAACAATGCCATTAAGGGTATTGAACAAAAAATGCGGCTGTAACTGGGCACGCAAACTGGCCAGCTGACTTTGCGCCAGCTGATGACTCACACGCGACAACTGCAAGGTTTTTTCACGGCTTTGTTTTAATGCGATGTAACCGGTAAATAACAGCACCAACAACACATAAAGAATAAAACTGTCTAGCGCCCCACCAATAATGGGCACTTTTCGCTGAGTAAATACGTCAGTGAGACTTTTAAAAGTGCCGGTCAACAGCCCCGAGACAAAGACTTCAATCAAAGTGCCGATAACCCGGTGTAAAAGCGCCAATGGCAGGCCTATGGCAAGATGTGACAAAACCAGTTTGAAGCTAGGTTTACAGCGCAGAGCCAATGCCGAAAACAGATAAAACAAGGGGATAGAAAACAATCCCCAAGTGAAATAGAGACTCAGGCGATAAGGGGTTTGGGTCAGCCAATCAAAAGGCCGGTTGAAGCTGGCGGCATAAAAATACCCTTGCAGCAAAAATAACAGACCTATCAACAGCCAAACAACGATGGCACCAGCCTGATAAAGAAAATGACGCTTTATCGGACTAAATTTCTGCATACTCTCGAACAAACTATATCCACACTTTGGTCAGAATTGGCCACTTTTTAACAGCCAAATTATCGAGGCCCAGCATATCCTTGTTGTTCACAAACAGCAACGCCAGCAGCGCCAGAATGTACATTGCATCGTTGGATGAAGGCGTCCAAAAAAACACCCCTTTGGCCATGATGAAATTGCTCACCAAAAATACTCCGACCATGGCACCCCAGCGGGTCGTCAAACCCAACAACAGCGACAAGCCAACAAACAACTCGCCATAAGCCACCATATAACCAAAAGCTTCCTTGTTTGGCACCACCACCGATGTGATAAAGTCGCGATAAAAACCGAACGATTTTTCAGCTTGAAAATTAAGAAACCCCACCATGCGACCCGGCCACCCGTCTCCCGCGATAAGCTTGGCGTAAGCGGCAATTAAAAACATCACCCCAATATTGATTCGAACCAGAGTTAATCCCAATATTCTTGCATTGATTTTAGAACTGAATTGTTGCAACATTTTATTCTCCAAGCCATAAGATAAACAACAGATATCACAACTTTAGAGAACATCCGCCATTTACGCGCGCCAACAGGGACCAAACCCGACAGGAGTGGGACGAAACACAACAATTTGTTTACAATTAATGACCACTTACGCTTTTTATTATTGCCCGGATAGGGTAGTTTGTTACACTGGTTCTAAAAGGGATAGCAAGATGAGTCATCGGGCTGGCAAAAACCACAGGAAAGCAACAATTTGAAAGGGTTCAATCGATGAAGCTAGCGGGTTTCACAGTAACCGAGATATTGTCTTCTTTTGAAGATACGGTGTTTGCACGGGCCATTTGTCCAGGTGGTCAACCGGTGATCATTAAATACCGCAACGATCCCCAACCTGATGACGGCCACAACGCCCGCTGGCAACATGAATATGCCCTGCTGCAAACCATCGATTCACCCTTTGTGGTTAAAGCGACCGAATTAATCCCCGATAACCACGGCTTTATGTTAGCCCTCGAAGATTTTAATGCCCTTTCGCTGTCTTCTATCATCCGCGACAATACCCTTAATTTTTCGAAACGACTCAAACTGGCCTGCCTGTTGATAGAAGCGTTGTCCGATGTCCATGAACGCGGTTTTATCCACCGCAATCTGGTCCCCGAAAACATTTTTGTCAACCTTGACGCCAAAAAAGTCAAACTGTCGGATTTTTCGCTGGCCTCGTCATTAAAATGGCAAGGCGCCCAGGCCGATAGCAGTCAATACTGGGGAAGACCTGCTTATATGTCGCCGGAGCTTATCAGTAAATCTCATTTAAGCGTTGACCACCGCAGCGATTTTTACTCACTCGGTGTCATTCTCTACCAATTGCTGTGTGGCCAAAAACCCTTTGAAGCCGACGACTTTCCAACCTTGCTGCAAGCCCATACCACCCGCTTGCCCGAACCGCTCGACACCATAGACACCAAAATACCCGTAGAAGTCAGTGCCATAGTCCAAAAGCTGCTCGAAAAGTCCGCCGATGATCGCTACCAAAATCACCGGGGTTTGTATGCCGACATGAAGGCCTGCCAGAAACAATGGCAAACCAAAGGACAAATCGATCACTTCGAAATAGCTCAGGCCGACATACCTGACCGCTTCAACTTGTCGCAGCGCATTTATGGCCGCAATATCGAACAAACCGGGATCATGGCCGCGTTTGACCGCGCCAGTGCCGGTCTGGCTGAATTGATCCTTATCAGTGGTCACCCCGGGGTCGGCAAAGCCGCCCTGGTTCATCAACTGCACGAAGCCATCATCGCCAAACGTGGCTTTTTTATCAGTGGCAAATGCGATCAATACCACCAAAACCAACCCTATGCCGCCTTGATTGAAGCGTTCAGCCGTTTGATCAACCAATTATTGTGCGAAGGCGAAGAACGGTTGCGCTATTGGCGCGGCAAAGTCAAAAGTGCGTTGGGTAAAAACACCGCCGTTATAGCCGAGGTCATTCCGAGCCTGGTCAAGTTGACAGGGGAGATCCCCGACCTGCCCGAGTTGCCGCCCACCGAAACCGAAAAACGTTTTCACATCACCTTTTGCCATTTTATCAAGGCCTTGTCTTCGAGTGGCCACCCGTTAGTGATTTTCATCGACAACCTGCAATGGGCCGACAGTGCTACCTTAAAGCTGCTGGCTCACCAGACCATTGCCAACCAAAAAAATGCAGTGTTGATGATAGGCGCCTACCGCAACAACGAGGTTGAACCAAAACACCCACTGCTGCAAATGATAGAAAATATCGAACTGGCTCAGGGACGAATAAAATCCATCACTTTGAACAACCTGCCCCGCCATCATATTCACCAAATCATCATCGACTCTTTTGCCTGCTCTGCTGATCATGTCAGGGCATTGGGCGATTTATGTTTTGACCGTACCCAAGGCAATCCGCTTTATGTCAAACAATACCTGATGGCGTTGTACGAGCATAAGTGTATCGAATTTGACAGCAAAAATAGCCGTTGGATAACCCACCTCAACGATCTTGAACGGCACAATGACAGTGAAAGTGACAGTGATGGCGTGGTGACGTTAGTCACCGCCAGATTACACCGATTCGACCGGGATTCTCAGCAGTTGTTGGCCATAGCGGCTCATTTGGGCAACGATTTTTCACTTGAACAACTGGCTATAGTGAGCGAAAAAGAACTGCTAAAAACGACCCAATTACTGCTTGGGGCTTTGCAATCCGAATTATTGATCCCACTCGATGAAAACTACAAATTCAGCCAATTTGAAGCCCGTCACAAACTGTCCCGTTACCGTTTTAACCATGATCTCATTCAACAGGCCGCCTACCAGCTAATTGCCGAAAAAGACCGCCCAGCACTGCAATTGAACATTGCCCGGCTGCTACTCAAAAATACCATGTCGTTTGATCTCGACAACCATTTATACAACTTGCTGGCCCCCTACAATCAGGCCCGGGCGCTGATCACCGATCCACAAGAAAAAGCCCGTTTATTGGCGTTCAATATCCGTGGCGGCATCAAAGCCAAACACGCCTCAGCCTTCAATGGTGCGGTCGAATTACTGCGCATTGCCAAATCACTGATGGCGCACGATGCTTGGGCGCTTTTCCCGAATCAAACCCTGACCATCTTCAAAGAGCTAACCGAAGCCGAATATCTGGCAGGCAACTATCAAAACGCTCAAGCGCTTTATGACGAAGGCATCAAAAGTGCAACCAATAACCTAGCCAAAATCACCCTGATCTTGGTGCATTGTGAGCAATATCAATTGCAAGAGCGTCACCGCGAATCCATCGACGTACTGGCAGAGGGTTTATTGCTGCTCGGCACAACAATCGAAGCCGACGAAACCGCAGCGGAAAAACGACTGCCGCAAATGATAGAAGAAGTCGAACAACTGCTGGCATCCACCGACACTTCTCAAATACTGAGTTTGGATGAAATGACCGGCCTCGAACACCTGCTGTCGATGCAACTGCACTTTAATTTACTCCACGACCTTTATGCCACAGGACGATATAAGACCTATGGCCTGTGCGCCTGCCAAATGATGTTGTTAACACTCAAGCAAGGTCAAAACGACCTCAGCGCAGTGGGTATCAGTGCCTACATGGTGGTAATGGCCAAAAGCAACGAGGCCCATACCCGCAGTTACCAACTGGGCAAGCTGTCGATAGAACTGGCCGATCACCGGGGTAACAAATACCATCGCTCGGCGGTCTACGAAATGTTTGCGGCCAGCTATTTGCACTGGTGCGAACCATTGCAAAACGCCTTTTCGTATTTGCGCCAAGTGATAAAGTGGGGCCACGAGGGCATTAACCTTAATGTGGCCTGCAACGCGGTGTTGTTGTTATATATCAGCAAAACGGACAAAGGCACCCATTTACCGACACTCGAAGTGGCCATTCGCAAAGGGATAGATTTTGTCAGAAAAATCGGCCATGCAAATGCCGAAACCCATGTACTGATCAGTGCCATGCAACCGGTATTGGCGTTGCAGGGCAAAACGCCTAATCCGCATTCGTTTGACAATGACTCGGTGTCAGTCGAGAAGATATTCAAAGGTGATTACAGTACCGATTCAATCGTTTTGGCGCTGTACAGCTATGCCATGTTGCGTCATGCCTATTTCATGAATAACCGCCACTTGCAGCAAAAAGTGATAGACAACCTACCGATGGTCATCGCTTATTTTCCCGACAGCCCGCTGGTCACCGAATGCGTATTTTACGGCGCTTTGAGCCTGCTGGGATTTGCCGTGCCCGGCGATCCCAAGTACATCGACAACATCAAGCAGGTCAAAAAACTGCTGGCGAAAATGAAATACTGGGCCAACCAAAGCCCGCAAAACTACGAACACAAATACTTGATCATCTCAGCCGAACTGGCCCGGGTTTGTGGTGATATCCCCTCGGCAACCACCCTGTTCGACAAAGCCATCGAAGCCTCAGAGCAAGCCGGATTTATCCAGTGCGAGGCGCTGGCCAACGAACTGTTTGCCACCTTCTGGTTACACGAAAACCAATCAAGAGTCGCCAAAACGTTCATCAAAGAAGCCCATCACCACTACCTACGCTGGGGCGCATTGGCCAAATGTGAATTAATTGAAGAACAATGGCCTCATGTGAGCTTTATTTACGGTGAACAAGACCCGGCAGAGTACGGTGTGGTCGTCAACGATGCCCCCAGTGATGCGATAGATTCGACCCCCCATGGTAATTTGAATATTCATGCGGTACTCAAAGCCAACCAAATAATGGCACAAGAGATCCACGTCGAACCATTGCTCAAAAAAATGATCGGCATCATGCTCGAAACCACCGCCGCCCAGTACGGGGCCATCATCTATGATCAAGACAGTCGACTGGTGGTCGAGGTCATGGGGCAATACAATGCACTCGACGGCAACGTGATCTGTCGCCTGTTGTCCACCAGTCTGGCCGAAGTCTGCGCCGAATCACCGCCGATGTTACCCGGCTCACTCATTCGTTATGTTCAGCAAACCCAAGAAACCCTATTGCTGACTAACCCGGCCCAAGACCAACGTTTTTCACATAACGACTACTTGCAAAAGCGCACGCCCGAATCCGTATTGCTGCTGCCTATCATCGGCCAAGGCAAACTCCTTGCTATTGTTTACCTTGAAAACAACATAGTACAGCACACATTTACCAGCCAACACGTTGAAACTATTGAGTTGTTGGCGACTCAGGCCGCGGTATCGCTGATCAACGCCTCGCTGTACAATGGCCTCAAAGACAAGGTTAACAAACGCAAAGAACAGCTCAAACGAGCCAAAGAGAAAGCCGACCGGGCCAACGAAACCAAATCGTTGTTTTTGGCCAACATGAGCCACGAAATTCGCACCCCACTGACCACCGTCATCGGTTTTGCCGAGGGCATTTTATTTGGCGATATCGAAAAGAAAAACCAACAGCAGGCGATACAAACCATCGCCAACAGTGGCAAACACCTGTTATTACTGATCAACGACATTCTCGACTTTTCAAAAATCGAAGCGGGCCAACTATTGGTCGAGAAACTCGATGTTAACCTGATAGAACTGCTCGCCAACCTCGAATCCATCAGCATTGGCATGGCCAAACCCAAAGCCATCAGCTTCGAAATCGAGCTAGACTTGCCGTTGCCAGACATCATCAGCACCGACCCCACCCGGCTAAACCAAATATTGCTCAATCTTATCTCCAACGCGGTCAAATTTACTGAGGTTGGTGGCGTAATACTCAAGGTTTACACCAAAGACCAGCAACTGCTGTTTGAAGTGCAAGACACTGGTGTCGGCATCAAAGCAGAGAAAATTGGCTCACTGTTTTTTGCCTTCGAACAGGCCGACAAAACCGTGCAACGCAAATATGGCGGCACCGGTCTGGGTTTAACCATCTCTAAATCGTTGGCACAAATGCTCGGTGGCGACATTGATGCCCAAAGCGAATTCGGCAAAGGCAGCAGTTTCACCGTCGCCATAGAACTGGTCACGGTCGACAAGACCCAACTGATCGAATGCCTAGACGTGTTAGACGAATGCCGCAATGCACTTGAAGGCGCCAAAAATCAGCCGCTATCACAATTAACCGGCAATATACTGGTGGCCGAAGACCAGCCCGAAAACCTCCAATTAATTGTCACCATGTTAGAAAAAATGGGCCTAGACGTCACCGGTGTATGCAACGGACAAGAGGCTATCGAAGCGTACTTGATAGACGACTTTGACCTTATCTTGCTCGACATTCAAATGCCGGTCATGGATGGATTAGAGACCTTCGACATGTTGACCTCGATCAGCAACGACACCCCGGTCATCGCGCTGACAGCCAACGCAATGAAACACGAAGTCCAAGAATACTTCCGCAAAGGATTCGACGAACACCTGTCCAAACCAATAGAAAGAAAACCCTAAGTACAATAACGTACAAAGATCGAAAAACTATTTAACGACACATACACCAAAATTTAATTACCGTA